>JAHIYT010000025.1 GCA_018814945.1 Patescibacteria group bacterium | reverse complement strand
TGATGAATTTGTTAAAGAGCCATGTTAATGGCGAAAGAATGTATGTTAATCCAAGTAGTGGATATGCAAAGAACCTTGAGAACCCTTCAGCATGTTTTTGAGCAATTGTTTTAGGGGTAATCTCTCCAAAAACCAATACGAGAAAAGTCAATGCACCTGTAACTATTCCAATTGCATTATTTCCGAATGTTTCTACGCCCCAAACGGTAGCAATAACAGTTGCTAGAATATTTACCAAGTTATTCCCAATCAGTATTGTTATGAGTGTAGATTGAGGTTTTTTCTTAAGTTTATAAATAGCCACTCCAGTAAAGCTTTTGTCTGTTTTTAGCGTTCGAACTTTTGCTGGCGAGAGTGATGTTAAAGCTATTTCCGCTCCGGAGAATGCCCCTGACAAGATAATGAGCAGGATTAGGAGCAATAATTTACTATCCACTTTTGTTTTTTATTAATTAATAAGTACATATCACTTTAGCAAAATGACCGTTAATATCAAGTTATTCTTATAGAAATTTGAAAACTTAAAAACATGAAAACCTTATTTTTCAGATTTTCAAATTTTCAAAACTATTGTATCTTTAACGATGTTATGAAAAAGAAAAACCTCTCAATCATTCAGGAAAAAGTATATGAAGTCATTAAAAAGGCCGGTTTTGACACGAACCTGGAAGATGTACACATTGAAAAAACCAAAAGCCTAGAACATGGTCATTTTGCCAGTAATATAGCTATGTTTCTTGCCGGTAAATCTGGTAAAAAGCCAAGGGATGTTGCAGAAAGTCTTATTTCAAATATTGATAACTCTATTTTTGAAAAAGTAGAAATTGCTGGACCTGGTTTTATTAACTTTTGGATGAATACAGATTTTTATACTTCTGAATGCCAGTCCGTGAGTGATAATTTAGATGATTATCTTTCAGCTTCTCTTGCCGATGTAAAAGATAAAACAATGGTAATTGATACCTCCCATCCAAATGTAGCCAAGCCTATGGGGGTTCACCATTTACTTTCAACAATAATCGGTGCCTCCATTAAAAACATCTACAAACGAGTCGGTTACAAAGTAATCAACGACAATTATTTGGGAGATTGGGGTACTCAGTTTGGAAAACTTATTTATGCAATCCGTACCTGGGGCGTAATGTCCGCTATCGAAAAAAATCCAATTCCAGAACTACTTAATCTCTACGTAAAATTTCACGACGAAGCAGAAAAAGACCCTAAATTAGACGACTTTGGTCGTGCGGAATTCAAAAAACTTGAAGAAGGGGATAAAGAAAGTAGAAAATTATGGGAATTTATTGTGGAAAAGAGTATGGATGAGTTCAATAAAATTTATGATCGTCTGAACATTGATTTTGATGTGATAAATGGTGAAAGTTTTTATGAGGACAAAATGCCTGCAATTTTAGAATATGGTCGCAAAGAGGGGATTTTTGTGGATGGTGAGAAGGGTGCGTGGATAGTTCTTCCTAAAGATCCAAATGATTCACCTGCTGTTATTCGTAAAGCAGATGGAGCTACTCTTTATATCACTCGTGATCTTGCACGTATTCAGTATTGGAATAAAAAATGGAGTCCGGATTTGATGGTAAACGTTGTAGATGTTGCTCAGGAATTTTATTTCAACCAGCTTTTTGATGTAGCGGCCCGTTTAAAGCTTACCGGTGCACGCAATGTGCATGTAAAATTTGGCCGGATGCAATTTAAAGATTCCAAAATGAGTACCAGAAAGGGGAATATTATCCTGCTCGAGGAGGTTTTGAATGAGGCAGAGGAACGTGCTTATGAGTTAGCTAAGAACAAGGGTTTCGAGCTTTCCGACATTGAAGCCAAAGAACTTGGGAGAATTATGGGAATAGGCGCGGTTAAATACAATATTCTTTCCCAAAGTCGTACCACAAACATTACATTCGATTGGGATAGGATGCTTAGTTTTGAAGGAAATAGCGTTCCTTATATCATGTATACGGCAACACGTGCTAAATCAGTTCTGCACAAATCTGATTACACCAATTTTAGTGGTTTTGACCTAGCTCCGGTGACTGATAGCGAAAGAAGTATACTTATTCAGTTAATGATATATCCAGATGCTGTTAAACGCGCTGCTGAAGACTTTAAACCGAATCATATAGCAAATTATCTGTATCAATTGGCTCAGGACTACAATACCT
This sequence comes from Patescibacteria group bacterium, assembly GCA_018814945.1. Lineage (GTDB taxonomy): Bacteria > Patescibacteriota > Gracilibacteria > UM-FILTER-43-11 > UM-FILTER-43-11 > JAHIYT01. The sequence goes on along the minus strand of JAHIYT010000025.1, from coordinate 3,412 downwards.
TTTATAACGGAAATTCTATTTTAAAAGCAGAATCTGAGGAATTAATGAAGTCCAGATTACTTATGACAGACTGTGTGGTTGCGGTTATGGAAGATGGATTAGCGCTTTTGGGAATAGAGGTTCCTGAGAAGATGTAATAAAAAAACACCTCGCAGGCTGGAAAGCCTACTCTGCGTTTTTTGATGGTGGCCCGAGGCAGAATTGAACTACCGACGCAGAGATTTTCAGTCTCTCGCTCTACCACTGAGCTACCGGGCCACGAGTAGTGCTTAGAAATATTAGACTAGTTTGTTTCTAGTATCAAGGTTTTTTTGGATGCTGAAACCATTGACATTTCAGATTTTTTAGAGTTAAATGGTGTACCTTAAAAAATACCCTCCCATGAAATTCGATACCCATATTCACACAAAATATTCTCCTTGCAGTAATATTGAGCCAAATCAACTTGTTTCCGTTGCCGTTGGTGAAGGGTTGGATGAAATAGTGGTAAAAGATCATAATGTTATTCAGGGTGCACGGGAAACAAGAGATTTTGCCAGAGAATTTTGCGGAGAAATGCTTAAAGTAAGACTTGGTATTGAACTTGCAACTCAGTTTGGCGAGATTGGCGTTAGTTTTTTATCTGATGAAGAAGCTGAAGAAATAATGAGATTAAGAGAAGATAATGGAAAATTCGGTTTCTTTGATGTCGCTGAGCAAATAAATGAAATGCGCAGAAGAAAAGAGTCTCAACTTACAGTTGATCTACATCATCCATTTGATGGCTCTCGTAGAGGTAGTTTTGATTTTGATGGATTATTAGAATCAGGCTTTTTTGCCAGCAGAAGCGGTTTAATGAATTTTTTTGATACGGTTGAACTAAATACATCTTGCATGAGGTGTTCTGAAACTCAAGGGGCTGTAAATTTAGCTGATGTGTTTAATAAACCAGTTGTTTGTGCGAGTGACAGTCATTTTTTACCGCAAGTTGGTAGATATCATACCGAGACAAAACATCCCGATGCCCATAGTGCGATAGTAGCTGCAGGTAAGGGTGAAAGAGGTGCATTAAGACACTCAGTAATTCCAGAGGAGATTGATTACCTTAGAGCTAGGTATTACAGAACTCTTAGTGGCATTCGCAAAATGTTTAAAAGTGCTGCGTAATATGTAAAGTAACACAAAAAACCACCCGACTAATCAGGAATGGTTTTTTGCTTATTTTTAATTTATTTTACTACGCGAAGTAGCCAAAATAACCAAAGATTAAACCAAGGACAAGAACACATATACCCACAACTGGAGTGTTCTTTTTGCTTACCATTTTAGTTGTCCATTCTGCAAATTGGCTTGGTAGAATTAATAGGAAGAATCCTTTTAAGAAAGCCAACCAACCGACGATAGTTACAAGTACAGTCCAGTCTTTTACCCAGAAATTGTGATATGTGACTATTAAATAGCCTGTGACTAATGCCAGCACGCCTCCCACATATAGTATGCCTGTATCTTTAAGCATTTCTGAGAACATTCTCTGATAATACTTTGTATTAAAAAGAACACCTAAGCCTATAACTAAGTATATAAGTCCAAGAATCCTAGCAATAAATATTGATGTGTCCATGTGTTTTTGAGTTATGTTTTAAAATTATGCACCAAAAAACGGACTTAAAGAGCGCCCGCAGTTTTATGCATTTTTTTCATGTGAAATATTTTGTTTTTTTATTTCATGGAAATTCTAGCACACATAAAATTTATTTCAAAACTTTTCCTGTTTCTAAATACCAAAGATAAAAATCTAATTCGGCTAAAGTTAGATCTAATTTATCAGCCATTTTCTGAAGAACCTTCTCAATCTCAAAATACTTCTTTTTGTTAATTGTCTTGGGCTTTTTAATCATTTTATTATCTACGAGAATATCAATTATGTGAAAATCTATGATCGCATAATCATCCTTTCCAACGTTTCTTAAAAAGTGGCTCGATTCTTTGTATCCCAGTCCTTTTATATTTTCTACGAGCCAATCTCTATCTAATTTTAGTGATTTAGCGTGCTTTCTTGCTTCTGCAATGTATTTAGCGCGAGCATTTGGGAATCTATGACCGAGTCTTTTTAACTCTTTCGCTAAATCTTTTTCTGATAGCTTTAGGAATCCTTTTCCAATGTCATCTTGAATCTTGATTGCTCTAGCTGCATCAAAATTGGCGGTCATAAGACAAAAACAAAGCTCTATAAAAAGCTCATCTTCATCTTTATTTCCTACTTTTTTAAAGCCGAAAATTCTCTTGTCGATGAGCTCTTTTACATCTTCTTTCTTAAGTTTTTCAACCTGATCAATTAAATTCATATTTACATTCCTAGCGCAGCTTGTAGATCTCTTGCATGTTCTTCTTCCATAATAAGAATGTCTTCTAGAGCTCGCTTTAGACCGTATTCACCCATTCCTTCGGCCTGAGCTATTCTTGCTTTATAACGCTTAACAGCATCTAATTCTCCATCTAAATCTTGCTTAAGCATTTCAACTGTATCACTTGATATATGTCTTTCGTCGACGTCAATTGTTGGGTTTCCACCAAGTCCAGCGATTTGTTCAGCAAGTAGAATGGCATGACCAATTTCTTCATTAGCATGTACTACTAATTCTTTTTGTATAGATTGGTACTGAGCTCCAGTTACCAATGCTGCATGATTTATATATTGAATTGCGGCTGCATATTCTTTTGTAAGATCAGCATTTAGCAGATCTATCATTTCTTCTTTTGTCATAATTTTGGATAAGGTTAAGATTTTAAATTAAGAGTTGAAAATTCTGTTGGCATATTCCCAGTTTAGCACATTCCACCAAGCTTCAACATACTCTGGTCTACGGTTTTGATATTTGAGGTAATAAGCGTGTTCCCAGGTATCAATTCCAATAATTGGTGTTAGACCTTGGCTGATCGGGCTGTCTTGATTTGCGGTAGAAAGAATTGAGATTTCTCCATTTCCATCTTTTACCAGCCAAGTCCATCCACTTGCGAAATGAATAGATGCCTCTTTGGTAAATTTTTCTTTAAAATTTTCAAATCCTCCAAATGTTTTTTTAATTGCTTCGGCTAATTCGCCTTGTACTTGAGTTTGGTTTGGGGCCATCATTTCCCAGAAAATATTGTGATGATAGTACCCACCACCATTGTTTTTTACGGCAGTACGAATATCTTCTGGCACAGAATTTAAATCAGTTAGCAATTCTTCAATTGATTTATCTGCTAGTTTTGGGTGAGCCTCTAGTGTTGCGTTTAATTTAGTCATGTATCCATTGTGATGCTTGTCGTGATGGATTCTCATGGTTGCCTCATCGATGTGAGGTTCCAATGCATTGTAAGAGTAGGGGAGAGGTGTTAATTCAAACATAGTTAATAATTTTAAGTTTTAAATTTATAATTCACAAACAAT
>JAHIYT010000024.1 GCA_018814945.1 Patescibacteria group bacterium | reverse complement strand
CGGCATATGGAACACAAGCAGGCGAGCCAGATAGTTCAACAGAAGATCCTGACAGAATTATTACTGACCAGACCCGAGAATATGCGCCAAGTAAATTTGATGGCCTCTCTCCGTCAGAAATTATTTTTGAAATGCTTCAAGATGGCATAACTGTTGATGATTTGCCAAAAAACATTCCACATGAAACCCGAGCAGAGATACGTGAACGTCTTTTAAAGATGAGTGGTGAAATGGAAATTCCACCAATTACAGAAGCTGTTGTTGTTTCAGAAGCTCCTTCTACACCAAGTGATCCACACTTGTCACCATATGTAAGTTCGGACGAAGTAGAAGCTGTAAATTCAGGCGATTTACCCCCCGTACATAATTCTGACCAACACAGACTTGCGGACAGGTCCGCATCTGCCAGAGCACATAGACGAACCGGCACTGAATAAAAACGTTAGAAAAAGGCTTTTATATTGACAAAACCCGCTTTTTTGCTATAATTACCCCCATTATTATGTCTTATGATGCGGGGAATTTGTGCATTAATCATCGGTCTTGTTCTAAATTTGGCTTTTATAAGCCCCGTTTTTGCTAGAAGTTATTCCGACGTATCCTCAAATCACAAACATGCCGAAGCTATCGCCTCTCTTAGTGATCAACAAATTATTAATGGTTATGCCAACGGCCAATTCCACCCAGGAGGAAATATCAATCGCGCTGAGGCCGTCAAAGTTTTGGTCGAAGCTCTTTACGACGACGACACAATCAACAAATCACTGGATTGGCATCGCAGTAAAAACCACTGGTATGTAATGTATCCCGATGTGAAAATGGGTGAATGGTATGGCCCACATGTAGAAGTAGCACATCAAAATAACATCATCCAGGGTTATCCAGACGGAACTTTTAAGGGTGGTAACAGCATTAATTTCGCCGAAGCCTTAAAGGTTATTTTAGAAAGCTACGGAGTTAATGCTAATGAAGCCCCCTATAAAAACAACTCACTTTTGTATATAGGCAGATATGATTGGTATACCCCTTACTTTACATACGCCTACGAAAAAAATCTGATCAACCAAAACAAGTTTTACCATCCGGCACAATTAATTACTCGGGGAGAATTTGTCGAAATTATTTACCGACTTCAATATGTTCTTAACACTGGCCTGCCGGAATTTATCGCATCCAGACAGCCAACATCTGCCGAATACAAAGTAACTATTCCTAAATTAAATATAGTTAATATTGATATTTTTTCTGCAGATCCAAATAACGGAGATGCGGCACTTGATGTTTTAAAAAATGGTCTCGGCCATTATTTATCAACCCCAGATGAAGATAAAAAAGTTGTATTGTTCGGCCACTCATCTGGATATTCGTGGGATAATTCTGCTTACAAAACCGTTCTCAGACAAATAGACCAGTTAAATAATGGGGATAAGATCTATATCAACTACAGAGAGAGAGGATATATATATGAAATATATAAATCGGAAATTATTCCCGCCACCGAAGATCAACAAATTGTAGAGAATCAATTTAGTGACGAGCTCGCACTTTATACCTGTTGGCCGCCAGATCGAATTGACTACAGATATGTAGTGTATGGTAAACCTATTTCCTAAAAGGCATTTTGTGCATAGTTTTGTGCATTAACCACATAACAGAATACAAAAATAGTTTTCTTTTTACACATTAAAAATTATTTTGCGCACTAACAAGCCCTAGTTGAGTTTTCATTATAGACAAGCTGTCTTCTTAGAATTATCAACAAGTTTTCAACAATTTATGCACGGGTTTTAAACATTTTTGTCGAATTTTATTGTCCACTTTTTTTATGCATTTCTTTCAGCAGGGCTTAAAGCAAATATAGACACACACTTAATATTTAATACCCAATATTCGGCAACCAGATATACATTGTAATAATATAATTATTCACCTTAATATATTTAGTTATTATTGGCTCTATCACAGGATTTCTGCCGATCCCAACAATAACAAAAAAAGTGTTCACGTTTGTTGGTTTTAGGCATTCTTCTACCAAACCAATCCCAAAACCAACCACCAACTCCACCGATCAATATTGTAACACTTTGGTCAACCACCCCTTATTACTACGAGTTATATAATTTATTAAAAAAAGATTATTAAAAGAAGAAAAAACGTTTGCAAAAACACAAAAAAACCAATATCATAATTTTAGAAAATTCATATTTCTGTCTAACATCATATTTTCCAAATTAGACATGCGTTTAACCTGTTCACAAAAAGATTTATTTAACGCCTTGGCAATTACTAACAAGGCGGTAGATTTAAACAACACCCTACCCGTTCTTAATAACGTTTTATTAAAAGCGGAAGGCAAAAAGCTATATTTTACAGCTACAAACCTTGAAATAGCTGTTACTTATTGGATTGAAACCGAAGTAAAAAACGAGGGTGAAATCACAATTCCTTCAAAACTATTCACAAATTACATCAACTACCTAAAAGATGAAAAGGTTGATGTTTCTGTGGAGGAAGGAAATGCGGTAACAGTTAAAACAAGTGATTCAACCACCAAAATTAAAGGGATCCCAGCTAGCGAATTCCCACCAATTCCAAACATCGAAAAAGAGGGTGGGTTAAAAATTAAAGTTAAGGAGTTTAAAAAAGGAATTCATCAAGTGGTTTTTGCCGCGGCAATGAACACAACAAGGCCAATTCTTGCTGGTGTGTATTTTGTTACAGAAAAAGGCCAGTTAAAAATGGTCGCAACAGATAGTTATAGACTAGCAGAAAAAACACTTGCAACCACGGAGGCTACAGGAGACATTAGTTGTATTGTTCCAGCTAAAACAATTCTTGAACTAGGTTACATTCTTGATTCATTTAAGGATGATGATGAAATTGACATTACAATTTCTAAAAACCAAGTGTTGTTTGCAGTTGGTGCAGTTAAGTTAATATCCAGGTTAATTGAGGGACAATTCCCAAACTACAAACAAATCATTCCATCATCAACCAAAACTAAAATTGATTTTGATATCAGCGCACTAACTTTGGTTTTAAAAAGAATAAACATCTTCGCAAAAGAGAATAACAACAAAATAATACTTAAGGTGGCTGATGGTAAAATACTAATTACCACAGAAACAACCCAGTATGGTGAGGGTGAAATCACAATGAGTACAAAAATAGATGGTGCAGACAATGAAATTGCGCTAAACTCACAATTCCTACTAGATGTTTTAGGTAATATTGGTGAAGATAATGTTGTTATCGAAATTGGGGAAAAAATTACACCAATTATTATTAAACCAAAAGACAAGGATGATTACATTCACATAATCATGCCTCTAAAAATTTAACCGCCAATTTATTAAATTAAGCCAAAAAAATCGTGAAAATAAGTGCTAGGTGTAAACCGGCATGACATTTAAGATTGAAATTAGGTATTATAAAATGAACATTTATTCCTATTTTCCTCAATCGGTTCATAAGGATGTTTTTAGCGCCATTCAGCCAGATTCACCTCTGGTTATTTCTGGTGTCAGCAATACAACTGCTAAGTGCTATTTGGTTGCGTCATTAATCAACTCCAAAAAATTTAATAATAT
>JAHIYT010000023.1 GCA_018814945.1 Patescibacteria group bacterium | reverse complement strand
GACTGGTGTTAAGTACGCATGGCGTGGGAAGAAGAGAAAATAATTAGATATCAAAAAGAAGGTGCGGATCATGATCCGCACCTTCTTTTTGATATCTAATTATTTTCTCTTCTTCCCACGCCATGCGTACTTAACACCAGTCCATACAAACTTAAGTAAGAATACTGAGATGAATAGGTAAAGTACTACTTGTACAAATCTTACTAAATAAGTTGCAAGGTGTAATGAGATTCCTTGGAATACTTCATTAACATTGTTTACAAGTTGTTTAGTTTCGTACTTCCAGCTGTCTTTAATATCTTCCCAATCAAAGATTAGATCTTTGTAAACATTTATATTAAAGAATGTGTAATTTAAACGATCTAATTGCTCTGATTTACTGTTGTTGTATCTATCAATTCTTTCCTTAATTGAAAGCCTTTCGTTAGTTAGTTTTTCAATTAGGTTTAATTTGCTATCAATAATTTTAGCTAGGGTTTCAGCGTCATTTTGTCTTGTAGCCAGAACCGTAATTTCATCATAAGCATCTTGAGCCTCCTCTAATGTCTCTTCAACAGATTCAAGTTTTTTAGTTAGAATATCTAGCTCGTCATCCATGCCTTCTATGGTTCCCTTGATACTTTGAATACTTGCGTTAAAAGACTCTGGATCAAGACTTTCAATAAGAGCAACTATTTCATCTCCATATTGTTTTTCAACTTTAAAGCTATAATTACAATATTCCTTATCTTTATTGGAACTCTCAAAAATTATGTAATCTTTTGCTTTTAATTCGTATATCATTTCACAAGTTTCATCTAATTTTCTGGTCTTAATAGTTCCATAGTATTCTTTTACTTCGTAATCTTCCGCGTCAGATCCAGTACTATAGCCTGGTTCTGGAATTGGTGGCATGTAGCTACTAGACATTGCAACTACTCCACCACCACCTTTGCCAAAGAATGCAGCTTCTTCCATTGCATAGTCGTTACCATAGTAGTCACTGTCACTTCTGTAACTTGTGACGCCAAAAATGGTTTTGATGGAGAAGCTTATGAGGGAGATGACAACTGTGAGAGCAATAATTCCCAAGATAACTATTCCGATTACCTTGGCGATTGATTTTACTGACCAATCGAAGTTTTTGAACATATTCATGTTATTTAATTAAGAATTAAAAGTTACGAATTGCGAATTGTTTTGTTGATTAAATATTCATCAGTGAGTACTAATGTGGCCATTGCTTCTACAATGGGTACGGCTCTTAGCGCTACGCAAGGGTCATGCCTACCTCTAACTTCAATTGTCTTTTTATTCCCTTTATTATCTATGGTACTTTGTTTTTTCGCAATTGAGGAAGTTGGTTTAAATGCAACACGGAAAACTATGTCCATTCCGTTGCTTATGCCGCCTAATATTCCGCCTGCATTATTAGTTTTAGTTTTGCCTTTGGCTACAAATTCATCATTATTCTCTGAACCCATCATATGTACACTCTTAAAACCACTACCTATTTCAAATCCTTTTGCTGCGGGGATGCTGAGCATTGCTCCTGCTAGTCTTGCATCTAGTTTATCGAACACTGGACTACCAAGACCTGCTGGAATATTTTTGATAGTACATTCAATGAGTCCTCCAATAGAATCACCCTGTTTTTTGACAGTTTCTATTTCTTTTAAACTTGGTTCAATTAATTTGGCTGTAATATTGATTTTGGGGATTAGCTTCTTTGCTATTGCAAAAGCTGCAACACGACCAATAGTTTCTCTGGCGCTAGCTCTGCCTCCACCTCTGTGGTCTCTGAATCCATATTTTGCGTCATATGTGAAATCAGCATGTCCAGGGCGATATAGGTTTTGCAGCTTTTCATAGTCTTTTGATTTCTTGTCCTCATTTCTTACCATGAGGCTTATTGGTGTACCTGTTGTCATTCCTTCAAAGACACCAGAGAGAATCTCAACCTTATCCGTTTCTTTCCTCTGTGTTGTTAGCTTGTTTTGTCCTGGCTTTCTGCGATCCAACTCTTTTTGTATATCTTTTTCCGTAATCTTAATACCAGCTGGACATCCATCTATAACTACACCAATAGCAGGGCCGTGAGATTCGCCCCAGGTGGTGATTTTGAAAAGTGTACCGAATGTATTTCCAGACATCTAAAACCAATTACAAATAAGCTCGTTTATTATAAATCAATTATCCGTAATTATTAATTATTTAAAAACAATTAATGTTGCAACAAGAGTATAAGCACTTATTATCACAATTATTCCGATTAGAGCATTTTTTATAATTTTTTTTGCTTTCTGAACCATTTCATCATTTCCATAATTTGCAATCATTGTTCCTGCTCCGTAAATAAGCATACCCAAAGCTATTAGACCTACAAACCCGAGTAAAAATTGCAGAATTTTACCTATCGTATTTATTATTGCAGTAACATTTGATGCTTGGATTACACCCTCTTGTTGTTGTACCGGAATGGCAAAGAAATTATCGACAATAGTTTGATCTATTGCAAATAATATTAGACCAATAATCACCCAAAGAAATACTTTGCGCTGTTTCGTGATTGCTTCTTCCTCTCCTTGGGCCATAATTGTTTTGACTCCGCTAATTACGATCATAAGTATTGCAATTGAGGCAATAACGGCTTTTATAAAATTAACAACTCCATAAATCTCAGCACTAAATCTTGCTTCCGTGGCTCCAGGTTCAAATACATTCACATAATCTCCACCGTAGGTTCCAACGTAAGTTCCAGGTGTTCCGTAAAGTATATCTATAAGTCTCTCTATAAGAAGTATAGAAACTAAGCCTATTACTGCGTAAATTATACTTCTTTTTTGTTCTGTAATTACACTTTCTTCACCTTGTGCGGTAACCATTCTTATTCCACTTATTACTATCCATATAACTGCAAGACTAGCGATTAGATTGCGGATCACCCTTACTACGCCCTGCACAGTATCTCTTAACTGCCTTTCTCCTGAATATTGATAGGCTATTGCTTCATTTTTAATTAATTCAATGTCATCAAGTGACAATTCATCTATTTCATTTAATTCATTATCAAGTTCTTCAAGATTAAGATCTTCCGCTATTACATCCATTCCGCTATAACCTTCACCTTCTAATATGGTAATTATTCTGCCGGATAATTTCCCCCAAACATTTTCGCTGTAATCAATTACATCTATTCCTTCGCCTTCTAACTTCTCTTTTATATCATCCAATGGTGAAGTGTAATCTTGTGCAAGAGAAATTGGTGCAAGAGAAACAAATAAGATTGCAATTAAAGCTATAAAACTGAGCTTTTTGGAAATGATTTTTAACATAACATTGTGGTTGTTATTTGTGCTAATTTTTCGGATGCTATTGTATTTACTATTGCGTATGCTGCATAAATTATTATATCCCCGTAATACCACCGATAATCATTCTTTTTGCTTTTTGACTTCTTTCTTCATTATCCATTGCGGTCAGATACATAAAACCAGAATATATTGTAAATATTATTGCTATCGGACCGAGGAACACCAGAATGAGTTGTATAATGCTGGCAATTTCTGTGACAGTTGTTTGTGCACTTCCTGCTACGATTTCATCTGGTGTATTGATTACATAAATTGCATTTACAATGTTACTTGCAAGTAGGATAACAAGTATTCCAATAAGCCCCCATGTAATGTTGTTCTTCTGCTTGGTTAACACTTCCTCTTCTCCTTGGGCAGTTATCATGCGAACTGCACTGACTGTCATAAATAGAACCACAATCGATCCAAATAGCCATTTAACATAATCTACAGCATCTCTCAATTGATCACTTGCGGCTTGAAAGTTAATTATTTCTTCAGCAGAGGATCTTTCTGGATTAAATACATTTGCAATATTTTCAGATGCAATAACTACGATAAATCCAATAAGAATGTATACAAAGTTCCTTTTTTGATTTTGAATTGATTCCTCTCTGCCTCTTGCAAATACTAAGGCCATTCCATAAATAACACCCATAATAAGTGCTAATGCTCCCATTAAATATCTGGCTATTACTATCAGGCCTCTAATAAAATCAACTACCAGATCTTCACCTGTTTTGCTGCTGACAATGGGGTCCAATTCACCTCTGATGTAAGTATCCCAACCCTCACCAAGATATCCTTGTGCGTAGCTGCTTTTAGCCATTACTAAAAGAACCACTGCAAATAATACAAATGGCCAGCCTACTCTTATTATTTTAGAAATTTTTTGTATCACGTTTTGTTTTATTATTTCGGAGATATTTTAACACAAACGACGAGATGACGAAATAACTCTTTGATTAGCGATTGAAGATTAGCAATTTTGGATTTTAGATTTGCCTATATAAATCGCAAATCGTTATTCGCTAATCATTAATCTTAGATTAAAAAAAGGTTTGCATTATAAGGGGAAATAGTATAAAGTAATCGAGCTTTAATAACTTGTAATTCGCTACTACCCATGTCTAAGAGACCTACACCCAAAAAACAACAGGCTAATTCACAATCATCACGTCGCTATAAAACTTTTCAAAACAAAGCTCGTAAACGCTTGATGAATACTACCAGCCTTTCTAAATGTCCAAAATGTAAGGAAGATAAGCTTTCTCATACAGCATGTTCTGTTTGTGGTTTTTACAATGGTCGTTCTGTGCTCGATAAGGACAAAGAAATGGATAAGGTTACAAAGGTTAAAGCGTAATATCTCAGATCTCAGATCTCAGATCTCAGATCTCAGATCTCAGATCTTGGATTCAAAAATATTAACATTATAAAAAATGGCTAGTTGGAGACACCTATCACGAATAATAGTGATGCAAAGCTTCTTTGAACACGAAGCGCGTGGTGGTGATTTTGGTGAAATTCTTGATTACAACTTGGATGAATATGGTGAAAAGGTAGAAGAGAGGACTTTTGCGCGAAATTTGGCTAAAAAAATGGAAGATAATTACCCTCAAATTCGCGAATTAATCAAAAAACATGCACCTGAATGGCCGGTTGAGAAGATGGATCCGGTTGAGAGAGCTGTTCTTATTCTGGGAATTTGTGAGCTTATTGATCCCGAAAAGGACGTCCCTGTTAACGTTGCCATAAATGAATCCATTGAAATTGCAAAAACCTATGGCGATGAGGCGAGTGGGAAATTTATTAATGGGGTTTTAAATGCAGTTGCACATGACGAAACTGCAAAAAAATAATATAATTACATTGGATCTCGTTGTTGGTTTAATTGAAATTCTAATTAGTTCGACAACAAGATCTACATTAGATCTTCAATTTTAAACATATGTACAAAGATTTAGAAAAAAGGATAGGTCTTAAGTTTAAAGACTGGCATCTTCTTAGAAATGCTTTCATCCACAGATCTTATTTAAATGAACACAAAGACAGTAAGCTTGAACACAACGAACGTCTTGAATTTTTGGGCGATGCTGTTTTGGAATTAGTGGTGACTGAATATCTTTATACCAATTATCCGAATCCGGAAGG
>JAHIYT010000022.1 GCA_018814945.1 Patescibacteria group bacterium | reverse complement strand
AGCATCTGTGTTTGCCAAAACTCCAGTGGAGAAACTGCTGAATAAGAGTATAAGCCCGATGAACCAACTAAATATTTTGAATTTGTTCATAACTTCTTGTGTGGAGGATTATTGTACTAATTATTGAGCTTTTGTAAAGGTTTCTTTTCTTTATTAAGTTTCTTTTCTTTCCCCTTACTATTAACTCCCCCCTATTTGAATAGGGGCCCCACGCATACACATGTAAAAAATTATTTACAAAAGTCGACTATCTCCCCCATACCACCCAACTGAACTTCATTAAATATTTTTGACTCATTTGTTTCTAAATTCACAACTTGTACGTTCGGTCCAATATGACACAACGCCATGCACCCTCTTTTTTCTACTTCGATGTTTGGATTATCGGAGATTAGTTTTCTTGCCTCTCTAAAAAGATCCTCGGAAAGATTCTCTTTACATCGTGGACTACAACAAATTCTGACTTTGTATTTCATAATGTTTGTCTTTTGTTGTTTGTTGTTAGTCTTTCGAAAGACAAAGGACAAAAGACAAACAACTACAAATTAGGTTTTTTAATACGCCATTCAGTAGCTTGCTCAAACGCATGACCTGCGTGAAATAGGTTCTCTTCTTTGTACTGATTAGCCATAATCTGCATACCGATTGGAAGGCCGCCAGAACTGAAACCTGCAGGAATGGACATTGCACAAATCCCGGCGAGATTGACGGCGGTTGTAAGAATGTCGGCCATGTACATGGCAAGTGGATCGTCTGCTTTTTCACCGATTTTAAATGCTGGGAATGGTGAAGTTGGTGTTACGAGCACATCGCATTTTGCAAAAGCTTCTTCGAATTCTTTTTTCATGAGTGCGCGAACTTTTGCAGCTTTGAGGTAAAAAGCATCGTAATAACCAGCGGAGAGTGCATATGTTCCGATCATAATCGCACGCTTAACCTCGTCACCGAATCCTTCTGAACGAGATTTCATATAGATTTCTGTTAACTTTTTTGCCGAGTCAGTTGTGTGACCGTATTTAATTCCATCGTAACGAGCAAGGTTGGTACTGGCTTCTGATTTTGCGAGGAGATAATAAGTTGGAATTGAATATTTTGTGAGAGGTAGGCTGACATCAATTACTTCCGCACCCAGTTTTTTCATTACTTCAATCCCATCATTTATTACTTTGATAGTCTCTTCTTCTACCCCTTCTTGAAAATATTCTTTTGGTATACCGATTTTTACGCCTTTGAGATCAGTTTTTAGAGAATCTGAGTAATTTGGAACCGGTACGTTTGGAGTTGTTGCGTCTTTTTCCGATCGACCTGCAATAGCTTGTAATACTAATGCCGCATCTTCTACTGTTTTGGTAAGTGGACCGATAGTGTCGAAAGAAGAAGCGTATGGCATAACTCCATGACGAGGTACACGACCATAAGTCACTTTTAACCCAACACAACTACAGAGACTTGCTGGTTGGCGAATTGAACCTCCTGTATCGGTACCAATAGAGTAAGTGGCAAGATCTGCTGCAACTTGAGAAGCTGAACCGCCAGAAGAACCACCTGGAACGCAGTCTGTATTCCATGGATTTTTTGAAGTGCCAAAGTAACTTGTTTCCGTACTGCTGCCATGAGTGAATTCGTCAGTATTTGCTTTTCCAAGTAAGACGGCACCCGCATCAAAAAGTCTATCCGCAACATGAGCGTTGTATGGTGGTACGAAGTTTTCTAGAATTTTGGAACTTGCAGTAGTTTTTATACCAGCAGTACATACAACATCTTTTAAGCTCATTGGAATTCCAGCAAGAGGACTAGAAAAATCTCCTGCTTCATCTATTTTTTTGGCTTTCTCTAGCGCAAAATCACCCGTAACTGTAACGTAAGTATTCAGTTTGGAATCTAGTTCTTTGATGCGATCAAGATATGCCTGAGTAAGGTCTACTGAACTAAATTTCTTATTTTTTAATCCTTCGTGTGCCTGTGATATTGAGAGGTCTATCATAATTACATTTGACATGTGACCTTTGACATGTGACAAAAAGTTAATTGTTAAAGGTTAATTGTTAATTGTAGCGTCAAAAGACGCTTTTAACTTTAAGCATATGATCTTGTTTTTCCATCGGCGACTGGGCCAGTAGTTCATCAGTAAATTCACAATCTTTTCGTTCATCATCAAAAAATACGTCTTTGAGCCCGGTAATTTGAGCAATTGGCTCGACGCTACTTGTATCAACTTCATCAAGTATTTTTGCGTGTGAGAGAATGTCAGAAAGCTGATTGCTGAACTTATCGACTTCTTTTTCGTTTAGCTCAAGCCGTGCGAGCTTTGCTATGTGTTTTACGTCTTCTTGAGATAATTGCATTTCTTTGGGTTACATAACGTTAAAACTATATATGAAATCTGAAAACTTGAAAACTTGAAAATAAAGTTAATATTGTATTTTTCAGATTTTCAGATTTTCAAGTTTAACTAAATCTATGCAATTTGCTATAATTAACTCAAGTTAAAAAACAAATAGAAATGAACAAAGCTAAAAATCTACATGACGTAAGCGCGATATATTTCTTTATCCTTGCGTTTGTTTACGTATTTGCAGCACTTTCTTTCAGGAATGGATTTATGATCGATGTATCCAGTATTGCAATTAGGATTTTGGATATTCCGTTCGCAATGGTTGCATTAATGTACGGAGGTAGCACATTATATATGCAAATAAGCGGAGATGACGAGGGGGCATCCCCTTGGGTCATGGTAATTTTTGCAATCGCATTATTGCTGTTTGGGCTTGTAGTATTTTTGAATTTTGCCTTCCAGTCTCAGCTTTGATTAAGTGGATTTTTTATAATTAGGAGCGTCCTTGGTAATCATAATGTTATGAGGATGGCTTTCGTGTAATCCAGCTGGAGTGATTTGAACAAACTTAGCTTTTTTATGGAATTCTTCGATATTTTTAGCTCCAGCATAACCCATACTGGATTTAAGACCACCAACCATTTGGAATAATTCATGTGCAACTTCACCCTTGTAAACGATTTGTCCTTCAATGCCTTCAGGTACATATTTATTCTCATCTTTTATATCGGCTTGACCATATCTTTCCTTTCCTCCTCCAGCCATTGCCCCCATAGAGCCCATTCCACGATATGCCTTGAAAGTTTTTCCCTCGTGATAGATAAGTTCTCCAGGACTTTCCTTTGTGCCTGCAAATAATGAACCTAACATGATGGATGAAGCACCGGCGGCAATTGCTTTTGCCATATCACCTGAAAACTTAACGCCACCATCTGCAATAACCGGGATGCCTAATTTCTTTGCCTCTTTGGCGCAGTTCATAACCGCGGAAAACTGTGGTGCTCCTATTCCGGTAACTATACGAGTGGTACAAATAGAACCTGGGCCTATACCAACTTTTACGGCATCTGCACCAGCTTTAGCTAAAGCTTGTACAGCTTCAACTGTTGCTATATTTCCTCCTATAACATCAATTTCTTTGTAATTCTTTTTAATATATTTGATTGTGTCTATTACACCCTTACTATGACCATGGGCGGTATCTACAACGAGAACATCCACTCCTGCTTTAATTAATTTGAGAACTCTTTCTTCCATATTTTTTGCTGGCCCAACCGCTGCACCAACACGTAATCTCTTGTCTTTGTCTTTTGCCGCATCTGGATAAAGCTTGTTTTTTTCAATATCACGTCTGGTAACAAGTGCTTTAAGTTTTAATGATTTCTTATTGTCTACAATGAGCAGTTTACTGTGTTTGCTTTCTTCAAGTATGTCGTTTGCTTCGCTAAGTGAAACGCCTTCATATGCAACTAACAAATTTTCTACTTTAGTCATTCTTTCTTTAACTTTCAAATCTGCATGCTTGTGAATAAAGTAATCATTTGCGGTAATAAGACCTTCTAATTTTCCATCCGGCTCACCGTTATTAGTAATTGGTACTGCTTTGTAACCATACTTTTTACGAATTTCATAAACTTCGTTAATAGTTGCATCCGGTTTTAGACAAATTGGATTTTGTATAAAGCCATTTTCATAACGTTTAACTCTATCCACCTGCTCAGCCTGCTGATCCGGAGTTAAGTTTTTGTGAATTATTCCTATACCACCGTACAAAGCCATTTTAATAGCTAATTCATATTCGGTAACGGTATCCATTGCGGCACTGACCATTGGTATGTTCAATTTAATCTTTTTGGTTAAATTGGTCTTGGTGTCGGTGTCCTTTGGAAGGATTTCTGAATACTGCGGAAGTAGCAGTACATCATCATATGTTAAATAGAATGGAATATCTGCCATGGCTTTAAAATTAGATTAATATATTAAAAAGAATTCTACCGTAAAACTGTTAAAAGTCAAGTTTTTTTCAGAAATTTCCCCCCTTCAAAGGAGAAGATTTTAATTAAAGTACTAAAAAGAGCCCCGACTGAGCGGGGCTCTATTGGAAAAGGATTTAGTTTCTAGTTTTTCCTTTTTCGGGAAATGAATAGTAAACCACCTAGTGCTGAAGGGATTAGAAGTAGTAAAGATCCCGGACCTGTAACTGCAAGTTCGGTTATCTCTTCTAGAACTCCTCCACCAACACTACCAACTTCAAGATCAGATGTTTCTGGTGCAGTCTCAAACGTTGGAACATAAATATCAATTGCATCACTGGCTGCATCAGCAGCATCAGCTACGTAATCGATAATAACTCCAACGATTGGTTCTTCTATATCTTCTGGAACAACTTCTTCGACTGGCTCTTCGGCGACCTCTTCAACTATTTCCTCGGCTACTACCTCTTCTTCTACAACTTCTTCCTCGGCTACTACCTCTTCTTCTACTACAATCTCATCTTCTAGTTCATTTGCTGCGTCTAGATCCTCCTGAGTTCTGTAATACATGACACTAAAAGTTCGAGTTGTGCCTGGATTAACATATTGGGGATTTTCAGAAATTAATTCGTAAGCTTCGTAAACATCACCACCGGTTGTCTTTCTTACTTCAAGGTAATATGTACCCTCATCGACAGTGAACATTTCACCACTTAGTCCATTGCGAACTATGCTTCCGCTTAATGAAAATCTATGTAAATACCAATTTCCAGAAATAGGTTCTCCGTCTTGGTTCATGGTGTTAATAACGACGGTACCAAGTGATTCATCTTCTTCTGCCAATACTGCGAATGGGATCATAAGTACTACCAAAATCAGAACAATAATTTTTCTTAAAGAAAACATTTTTAAGTGATTAAAGAATAAGGAGGGAATACTATTACTTTACGTCAATGAGGTCAAATTATTCTATTTGACCAATTCTTATAATTATTTGATAATCAATATATTATCTGCGCATGTGTGGGGCCCCTATTCAAATAGGGGGGAGTTAATAGTAAGGGGAAAGAAAAGAAACTTAATAAAGAAAAGAAAAAATACTGACCCAAATCAAGCATTTGTGCTACAATACCCCTTGCTCTTTATACTTATATATGTGGAGAAGGATCAAGAAAATTAGTCATCTATGGAAAAGTAAACGACTTCAAATCGCATCAATAGCTGTGATTTTTTTAGGGTTAGTAATTGGGGTGTACGGCTCTGTCTCATTGCCTTATGTAGAAGGTACTGACAGTGCTGATACTGTTTATAAGGTCAGTTTCAATGCACCTTTGACCATACATTTCAGCCAAATAATGAATAAAAGTAGTGTTGAAAATAATTTTCAAATTCTACCGAGACTGAGTGGTGATTTTATATGGGTTGACTCTCGAACCTTAGAATACCAACCTGAAAAAAAATTGAATATTGGAGATAGTTATAGAGTTATTATTGAATCTGACGCTAAAAGTTTTATTGGAAAGTCGCTTGGGGTAGATACTGTTTTGTATTTTGAAGTTACTGGCCCTCCATTTGTTCAATTTGTTTCTCCATATTACGAAACAGAAGCTCCTATTGTCTCGCAAGACCAGATAATTACTGTCATGTTTGATAGAGCTATGGAATGGGGGGACATAGACACTAATGATCTCTTAAAGATTGAACCTGAAGTTAAAGGTGATTTTAGAATTCTTGGCCTTAGCACCTTTCAATTTATTCCAAAAGAGCTTCCTTTGAGTACGAACTTTGTTTTAACAATTCCTACCGGTTTAAAAGCCCGTGATGGTGGTGAAACGGAACAAATTATGGCGTGGGAAATTGAAACCGCTTCACCAAAAGTAGTGGAATCCTCACCTCAGAATTTAAGTTATGATGCTAGCATTAATAGCCCTATTGCACTTAAATTCAACCAGCCGGTTGATCTGGAAAATGTAAAACCTGGAATCAATGCTTTGCTTTATCCTTCAAATGATGTTGATGCTGACGTGAACCAAAAAGACGACGGATTTTTTAATACAGAGGTTACTTATGGAGTTGATGAAAGTGGAAATACAGATAAGCGTATTTTAGTTTTTGAGCCAACATTCCCCTATTTATACGATACGGAATATAGATTTGTTATGACATCAGGTCTGCTTCCCGAAAAGGGCGATCTGGGGTCGAAAGATGATTTTGAATTGATATTCACAACCTCATCTCAGATGAGAATCGAGAATACGACATATCCAACGAGTGATAATGAGAGCATTGTTATTACCTTTAATACACCTGTAAATGCGGAAGACGTCTTGATGAGCGTCTCAATTTTACCGGGAGTTGGTGATCCAACAGTAACAATGGTTGATGATAATTATAAAGCTGAAATAAGTTATAATTTTTTACCAAATACAAGGTATACATTTACAATCGATGAAAATTTTAAAGATTCCGCTGGGAATGTGTTGGGTGAAAAATTTGAAGGTAATTTCGTTACCCCACCACCTCAATCTAAGCTCAGTTGGTCTACAGAAAAATTATGGGAAGTGTTTATGAAAGGCGTAGATCCTGAACTTATTATCAATCACGAAAATGTTAGCGAAGTGTATTTAGAAGCTTGCCAGGTTACGGAAAGCAACTTCTTTAAAAATAACACTAACCAAACTTGGGATAACTATAGATGCTATGGCACGCCGATTCCGATTAAAATCTCAGAAAATAGCCAAAGTACACTGCTGAATTTAAGCGCTATCACAAAGAGAGATTGGGAATCCGGGATTTATTATGTTTCATTAACCGGAGAAAATAATTCAAGAATTTATAAGTTGTTTTTTGTTTCCGATACGACATTGGTCATAAAAAAATCTGAAAATAGCCTGCTTGTATGGGCAACAGATATGGTAACTGGTGAGTCGGTATCTCGTATGGAACTTTCTGTAAATAATTTTGAAGGTGATGAAGTGGCTCGGGGTGTAACCGATGGAGATGGGGTGTATAAGATAACTAAAGAATTGGGTGAAGGATTGTTTGTTATTGGAAAAAAGACTATTGAGGATGAGAATAGGTGGGTAATTGCCAGTGAATATTGGCCTTTGTATGCACAGGACGCTTTAGGTTCAGATAATGATAGCCTTGGTGCGAAAGTTTATTTAACTTCTGATAAAAATACCCTTAGCGCGGGTGATGAATTAAATGTGAAAGGTATACTTAGGTTTAATAATGATTCACTTTTAACATTACCTGAAAACAAATATGTAACTGTTAAATTAGTAAATGATTCAGGAGATATTGTTTTTGAGAGTACAGTAGCCTTACGAAGGAATGGTTCGTTTGATATTTCTTTTAGCCTTCCAAAGAATCTTTATGCCGGTAGTTATAAATTAGAAGCTCAGGAAAGCTCTGGCGAAATTTTACCTTCCAATAACAAGTATGTTTATATAACGGATGAAAGTACACCAGTTGATGTTGAGTTAATGAATCCAATTTATGATTATGTTGATAATGATATAAAAATAATTAATTTAAAGGCCAGTTATGGTGTTGGTATACCTGCGGCAAGTTTGAGGGGTGAGTGGAAACTTTATAAAAAACCTTATCATTTCAGCAAAAATGACGATGTTGCATATTATTCATTTTCAGATTTATC
The DNA here is from genome assembly GCA_018814945.1 of Patescibacteria group bacterium. Taxonomy (GTDB): domain Bacteria; phylum Patescibacteriota; class Gracilibacteria; order UM-FILTER-43-11; family UM-FILTER-43-11; genus JAHIYT01. Next base: position 1,738 of record JAHIYT010000022.1, on the reverse strand, counting down.
AAATATTCTGTGTTCTAAAAATGGATGTCCTGAATATGAAGAATTTGTTCATCAGGGTGAATTTAGGTTTGATCAAAATGGTGAAGCGGAAGTAGTACTTACCAATTTTGATGGTAGTAATTTAGAATCCGGTTATGCGTATCGAATAATTACAAATGTTGAAAATATTGATGGTAGGAAGATTCTAAAATCATATGATTTTAAGGTACATCCTGGGAATTTTTATATAGGATTAAGTGCAAAACATTATTTAATATCACAAGATGAGGATATTGAATCCAGTATTTTTATTGCGAATTCTACTGAAACCAAAAAAGTAAAAATGTCTTTAATTCAAACTTTGGATGGAGATGAGGGTAAAAATTGGTATAGCAAATCTTACGACGTTGGACCTGATTCTATTCAGGCTTCAATTATTGTTCCCAGAAAAGCCCCCAATGGATCTTATAAGTTAAAAGTGGAAAGTTCTGACAGCAAGGGGAATGAGGTAGTATCTGAGGTTCCAATTTATGTTATTGGGGAAGATTACTCATCAAGTGGACTGTCATTAATTTTTGATCAAGTTGAATATTTTGTTGGTGGAAAAGCTTATGGTTATGTAAATGCACCTAATGTTGATGGTGAAAATCCAGCCTTGGCTTTGCTAACTTATGAGAGAGGTAATACTATTGGATACCAGGTCTTAGAACTAAATAATCAGCTTACTTCATTTGAGATACCAGTTGCAGATAGTATGGTTCCTAATATGCATGTGAAGGCTACCGTTATAAAAAGTGCTAATGATATTGATAGCTTCTTAGCAACTCAGGAGCAAAGGAGGCTTGAATCAGAGCAGTCACAAAACGAAGTTGAATTGATGCTAATGGAGGAGGAATTGCAAATTATACTCGCAAACAATGAGGCGGATGAAGAAAGAATTAGCGAGTTGGAAGAGAAAATTAAAGATTTAAGAGGAGAGTCTGAGGAGGACAAGAAAACACTTGCTCTGAGTGACGAAAATGCTTTCGTTAGTTCATTGCAACCTGATATAGAGGTGGTTAGCACTAATATTTTAGTGTGCAATCCGGAATATGAAATAAATATTGACCTTTCTATTTCTCCAGAAAACCCACAACCTGGCGAAGAAATAACGGCTAGCGTGTATGCATATGACTACCAAAACAGGCCTGTTTCTTCGGTGATAACTTTGAATATTATGGAGAGTGAAAGTTATGGAAAAGGAAATTTGTTATATAACTTTTTCTACAAACCAAAAAGCTCATCTGTATCTACCTCTTCTAACATATCGCTTCCTGAAGGTGAATATTTTTCGAGTAGCACTTACTTACCTGATGCTGAATTTAGCTTTTTCGAAGATACTGTGACTTCTTCTGCATATTTTAATCCAGTAACACTTACAGATGAAGGGGGTAAAGTGGACGTTATTTTTACTCTGCCAAATAAACATGTAACCTGGAAGCTCAGTGCATTGGCAACAAGTGAGGCTAAGCAGTTTGGAGCTAATAGTATGGATATTCCTGTAAGCAAGAGGCTTTCAATTAAACCCATAACATCTGCCTTTGTTATTCCTGGTGACAAGACAATAATAGGTGCTGAAATTCAAAACTTATCGGATGAAGATATTGAATCTAGAATTGAGCTCTTAGTTGATGATGTTGAAGTTAAAGGCCTTAACAAAAAAAATATTTCACTTCGTCCTGGCGAAGTTACCACTACTTCCTGGAATGTGGAAATTGGT
>JAHIYT010000021.1 GCA_018814945.1 Patescibacteria group bacterium | reverse complement strand
TCACTGTAAGAAAGAACAAGCGGTTCAGGGGTTTGGTTTTTAGCGTCGCTATTAGGACAATTAGGAGTATTGAAATCAGGAGATTCATGATCACACTCAGCAAAAGGGTTTACGGCAGTCGTATAATCGAAGTGTATCAAACCAAAATTCTCACCGTAAGAGGTTCCTGTTATTGGTGTTGATGCGTAGACTATCGACGCAGTAAACATCAAAATGATAATTGAAAGGGTGGTGTATGTTTTTAGTTTCATTAACTTTTTAATTAAAGATTCAAGATTTAAAATTCAAAATTAATTTTCAATTTTCTAATTTTCAATTTTGAATAAAGAAGAATTAAATTGAGCTTGTGCAGAGTTCCTGAAGTGAGTCATCTGCGATCTGTGAGCATATAGACTCATCTCGCATTGCAATAGCTTGACGAAGATAATATTGGTCCAAGTTTTCAGTTTGTTCTTTCAGGCAGGATTGCACACCTTCTGAGGTAGAAAGTTTGTTGCAATAACTTAAATCTTTTTCCTCAAAAGCTAAATCGTAATTGGCATTGTCTTTACAGTCGGCTGTCTGACAAGCTTCCAAAATCTCTTCGGTGGACTCAGGTAAGTCTACTACTGTTTGTTTGCTTAGTTCTATAACTTTTATATTTTGTTCAACTGTAGATACACATCTGGACTGCAATTGGACGTTCGTAATACTACTACAGCTTTCTACATTCAATTCGTCCGTACTTGATGAAAAATAATAGTTATTTAAACATTCTTGTTTTAGAACAGAATCTGAGATCGAATCACAATCAGCAGCACTCGACGCTGTTCGCCCCATCACCACTTTTATTTGATTTGAACAATTGTCTTTTAAATCCACATCAGTTATTTTTTCACATAAACTCAAATCAAATGTATCCATTGCCGCAGAAAAATAAATCTTATCATAACATTGTTGTTTCAAGTCAGGATCAGAAAGAGATTCACACTGACTCTCATCACCGGATCTTAATATCTTGGAATAGTTAAGATTGTCATAGCATTGCTGCTTTAACTCCTCGTCATAGGTAATTTCTTCACAATCTTCCAGGTTTCCTGAAGAGAGAGCATTGTTGAGAGCATCATTATCAAGCTCTGCCTTTTCTTCCTCCGTGAATTCAGGGAGTTTGGCAAATCCCTTGCCAGGAGCTCCATCTTCGGTAACAACAGCAACTTCCTCCTCAGCACTTTTATAAAAATTCTTTAAATAAAGCAGTGCTCCGAAAGAAATAACTATAATGAGGACAAAGATTAACCAGGCTTTAATACCACCCTTTTTTGAACGCATATCCTTTAAGTTTATGTTTTAAATGTTTTCCAACCAATATTGCCATGTAAGTGGCCGGTTGTTAATTAGAAATTAATGACTAGTAACGTATACAATCCGAATCCAAAAAATAATAGAAACAAAGTACCCACAAAATTCTTTCTGAAATACTGAGTTTTCAGCTTAAATAACAAATGAGCAAAGAGTAGGAAAATAGTAATATCTATAATCAGAGGAGTTTTAAATGTTTTAATTATAAAATCACGTGGTATTCCAATTCCTTTCTCCAGAGAGAAATTAACTAAAAATAAAAACGAAATGTAAAAAAAGAGCAACCATCCAAGAAAACTATCAATTTCAACAAATATAGAAGTAAAATCAAATCCGCTCTTCTTTTCCTCAAGCTGCTCTTCAGCCTGCTCTCCAATAGGTTCCTCCATTTGTTTTAATTCCGATACTTCGAGTTTAGGACTTAGAGGCTTTGGTTTTTTGGTAGGACCTCTCCACTTCCTATAGACATCAGCTAACTCCTGTTTACGTGTTTTACGCAGAACCGCATTTGGTGCGGAGAACAGGGAAATAGTTTTTTTAATAACATCCATAAAAGAAACACCTTCCTTAGCCGGTTTAGGCTCAGTTGGTGATTTTTTCTTTGTAAGACCTTTAAACCATTTCATTATTCCGGAGGCAGGCTTTTCTTCGCCCTCAAAACTTTTTTGAAGTTTAAGTTCTTTTTTACTCTCGCCACGAAGCTTGCCCATTATTTTATTAAATAGGCTTCGTATTTTCTTAAAGCCGACAGCTTTCGAGTGCAGGTCAAACTGTTTTCCTATAATCGCGCTGCCACCCATTGATTCCAATATTCCCTGATAAGATTTGTCGCTTACCCCCTCTATTTCGGCCATTTGATCTGGGTGGCTGATTAATTCATAAAGTTGATTACACACTTCGCTTATATGTTTGAGGTTATTACTTGTTCTAATCCTTTCAAGCTCACCAAGGGTTTTTTCAATTTGTCTAAAAAATTCAGGACTGAACTTGTCCTTATGTTCACTTAAAACCTTTTTACTATTAATAATAAAGCCATCAATCTCCTTCACAATCTTTTGATCGATTTGCTCACTTTCAAGCTCTAATTCGCCCCTCCCTCTAACATCTTTTACTTCAACCCCTTCTTCCTTTAACATTGCTTTCCATTCGTCAATCTTCTGCTTGCTGGCAGTTTTATCTGCATCAGTGGCGTCAATTGGATACAAAGCATTTATCTTAAAATGATAATCAATTATTAGTCTTTTATACGCCGCATAGCCATCTTTTGCATCAATAGTTCCATTAATATCCTTTCCGTTAGGGTCGGTGGCTTCAAATGTGAAAGTTGCAATCCCGGTTTCAACTCTTTTAACTTTCTCAGTTTCCTTTTGTTTTGTAAATTCTTCCTCTGAAATTTCGTTAATAGCGATAATTGCAACCCCCATTTTATGGAGATTTGACTGCGCAGCCTCAAGAGACTCGGCCTCAAGGACGCCGGTCAACTTTTGATTATCGCTACTTAAAGCCGTATAACTAAATTGCATATATTGATTTCTATTTTACAAGATTGTACCACGATTTGACGCATAAAAGAAATTATGAAACCTGATTTTTGCCCCATTTCTACTTGATAAAACGTGAAAAAGTTACTTTGTTACATATAATAAGGTAAGGAGCTTTTCTAATTCATAGATAAAGTTGTATACTGTTCAGGCTTATTAAGTGATAACAATGGCAAATATTTTCATATTTCATGGCGTGGGTGGTCACCCAAAAGAAAACTGGTTTCCCTGGCTAAAAGAACAACTTGAAAAGCTGGGTCATCAGGTTTTTATTCCGCAGTTCTCAACGCCTGAAGACCAGACTCTGGAAAATTGGATGAAAGTCCTAGATGAATATCGTAATCATTTAAATGAAAATAGTATTTTAATCGGACATAGCTTAGGCGTTCCATTTGCTTTGAATATTATTGAAAAATACCCAGTACAGTCAGCCTTTTTAGTTGCAGGTTTTACTGGACTCGCAGACAATGAATTTGATAACGGAATGGAAACATTTGCACAACATCAGTTTGATTGGGCAAAAATAAAAGCAAATTGTAAAAAGTTTTTTGTATTCCATTCAGATAATGATCCATATATAAAACTGGAAAAAGCAGAAGAATTAGCAAGTAACTTAAGAGTTGATGTAATTTTAGTAAAGGGAGGAGGTCACCTTAATGAAGGTGCTGGGTATACGAGATTTGAGCTTCTTCTTGAAAAAATTAGTCTTAGTCTATGAAATACGTACAAGTAGTTATATTAAAGCGGGCAGGGGAGTTTGATGACCCCCTAACTTATTCAATTCCAAAAGGACTGGAATTTGAGTGTAGAACGGGAAGGGGAGCTAAAGTACCTCTGCGTAATCAATTTGTTAATGGAATTATTGTAAAAGAAAATATGGACTTGCCGGAGGAAATTGATGAAAAAAAAGTAAAGCCAATCAAAGAGGTACTCAATTTTTCACTTACCGCCCAGCAGATTGAACTCGCCAAAAAAATTGCCAAGTACTACTACACCTCTCTTACACGTTCACTTCGATTAATGATTCCAACAGCTATTTGGAAAGGGAAGTTGGATGAGCCAAAGAAAAGATATTACCGAATCCGTAGGCGCGGTGACGTCACCGCGCCTACGGATATTCGTGGTTCAAAGCAAAAAGAAATTATCGAAGCACTAACTGGGCAAGAGAAGGTTCCAGAATCTGATATTACCACTTCCAAGGCCACTATTCGCTCACTCATAAAAAAAGGAATAGTTGAAGAAATTGAGAAACCAAGTTATGAAAAATCGGATTACAAAATATTCCCGCTTAAAGATTTTAAGCATAAATTAACGTCTGATCAGGAAAAAATTATTGAACAAATAATTTGTTCAACAAAACCGGTTCTCTTACACGGAATTACAGGTTCTGGTAAAACTGAAATTTACTTGAGAATAGTTTTGGAAGCGATAAAAAAAGGCAAACAATCCTTACTCTTGGTACCAGAAATTGCACTTACTCCTCAGATGATAGATTATTTTAAAGATTACTTTGGTCCGCATCTCGCTTTGTTCCATTCAAAACTTTCAGATGGTCAGCGCGCAGAGGAATGGTGGAAAGTTCGCACTGGATATGCACCACTTATGATAGGTTCCAGATCCGCAATTTTTGCACCAGTTCAAAACCTTGGAGTAGTGATTTTAGATGAAGAGCACGAATGGACTTACAAGCAAGAGTCAGCACCTTACTACCAAGCCCACCATGTTGGCGAAATGCTATCCGATTTATGGGGTTCACAACTAATTCTTGGTAGTGCGACGCCACGTTTAGAAAGCATTCACAAAGGAAAAGTAGGGGATTACACATACTTACGTCTTGCGGAAAGAATTAATAAAAAGGAATTACCGAAGATCAGAATTATTGATCTTTGTGACGAATTTAAACAAAAGAATTTCAGTATATTATCTCGTGCACTAAAGAATAAAATTGAAGAAAGACTTTCCGATAAAGAACAGGTAATTCTGTTTATAAATCAACGAGGCCTTGCACGTGCTGTTGTCTGCCGAGACTGTGGATACACTGAAAAATGCCCTCATTGCGAAGTTAGTTTGAAGTTACATCGAGACAGTCAAATCCGAGATCCGAGATCCGAAATCCGAAATGATGTGTTAATTTGTCATTATTGTGGCTTTGCCACACCTACAAATATTATCTGCCCGGAATGCAAATCACCATATATAAAACACGTTGGTATTGGCACACAAAAAGTTGAAGAAGAAGTCGGAAAGATTTTTCCAGAAGCTCGCATAATTCGTGCCGACAGTGATACTACAAGATTAAAAGAAAGCTTTGGACCGATATATAAAGCTTTTAAAGATAAAAAATATGATATTCTGGTTGGCACACAGATGGTGGCCAAAGGGCTTGATTTTAGCAATGTAAGTTTAATTGGAATAATTCTCGCAGATGTCGGTTTGCACGTTCCGGATTTTCGCAGTCATGAACGGCTTTTTCAGATTATCACCCAGGTTGCCGGTAGATGTGGAAGAGGCGAATCAGTCGGTGAAGTAATTCTCCAAACTTATCAACCGGAACACCATGCAATTAAAATGGCATCAGAATATGACTACGAGGATTTTTCCAATAATGAACTCAAATTTCGCGAAAAACTTTCATATCCTCCATTTAATAATATAATCAAATTCACAGTTATTGGTGATGATTTAGAAAAACTCCGAAAACACATTGAAGTTGAAGTGGAAATTTTGGAAGATATCTTTAAGGCAAATGATTTGGATTTTAAAATAATTGCTGCACCTGCCTTGATCCCAAAAATGTCAAATCGTTACTACTACCACGTTTTAATTCGTTCAAAGAACCCACATGTGATCTTCGATCACTGGAAGGTGCCAAGGGGGTGGAGAATCGACGTTGACCCAATACACACGACCTAAAGGTTGTAAATTGTAAACTGAAAATTGTAAATTATAACTCAACTATGCCATTCACTTGGAAAGAAATCAAAAAACCCTATGTAATCCTAGCCCCAATGGCGGGCTATACCGACTCGTCCTTTCGCCAGCTTGTAAAAGAGATCGCTCCCCCTGTTCTTTGCATTACCGAACTCATTAGTGCAGACGGGATTGCCTATGAAGGGGTTAAGACTATGGAAATGTTGAAGTTTGATGAATCCGAAAGACCGCATATCCTTCAGCTTTTTGGCAAAAATCTAGACCACTTTAAAGAAGCTGTTCAGATTGCTGAAGACCTTGGTTTTGATGGGATAGATATTAATATGGGATGTCCGGCAAAAAAGGTTGTAAATTCTATGCACGGTTCAGCTTTAATAAAAATTCCCGAACTTGCGTTCCAAATTGTGGAAACTTGCGCAAAAAACACCAAACTTCCGCTTTCCGTAAAAACCAGATTGGGCTGGGAAGATGATTCCACCTTATTCGACTTTGCAAAAGGCTTAGAGGCTGCCGGAGCTCAAATGATTACAATTCACGGTCGCACAACAAAACAGGCTTTTATGGGCAAGGCGGATTGGGAACCAATTTATCGTGTAAAAAAAAATCTTTCTATTCCGGTTACTGGAAATGGAGATATAATGTCGGGCAAAGATGCGAAAGATAAGCTAGAAAATCTCGACGGTGTAATGGTGGGGCGAGGGACATTTGGTAATCCATGGCTAATGGGAGAAGTCTGCGTAGCTTTAGGAATCTCAAAACCAAATGAAGTTATTGCGCGCCCAACAGAATTTGAGGAGTTAAAAAAATGGATGTTAAGACACTGCGAATTAAGTGTAGAAGTTCACGGACAAAAGAAGGGGATGCTTGATATTCGCAAACACTTTGCCACCTATATTAAAGGTTTTCCAAATGCGTCAAAATACCGATCAGAATTAGTACGGGTGGAAAGCATCGAAGAGGTTAAAAAAATATTAAATAATATTTAAGAACTCAGATCTCAGAACTCAGATCTCAGAACT
>JAHIYT010000185.1 GCA_018814945.1 Patescibacteria group bacterium | reverse complement strand
TGTAATCTAATCTTTCCGCTAGATACAGGGATAAAAGGACTAGTCATTATGCTTATATGACGTAGGACTTCCAATACATTACAAAGTACTGCCCTACCCTTCTCCGGACTCTCTTTTATAAGAGACCATGGTTTTTCGTCCTCTAATTTTTTATTAGCATAATCAACCAATTTCCAAACATGGAATATGGCTTCATGTAGATTAAATTCATTCATTTCACGTGTATATTTTTTCCATGTCTCATCAGTTTTTTGCCTGTAGTTATCTGCATATTTTCCAAAATCAAAATCAGTAATCCCGTTTCTCTCAACCAATGTGTGAACGCGATTAACCAGATTACCTAAGTTATTAGCTAGATCTGAATTATAGCGCTCTATAAAGAGTTTATCACTAAAATCACCATCTCTTCCAACAGGTATTTCACGTAACAAATAGTATCTAAGCGGGTCAGTACCGTACTTCTCCTGAAGTTCTAATGGATCAACTACATTACCCAATGTTTTACTCATTTTATCGCCATTATGAGTAATAAATCCGTGAATAAATATACCTTTTGGAATGGGTATCCCAGCCGAAAGTAACATGCCAATCCAAATTCCCGCATGGAAACGTACAATATCTTTACCAATTACATGCAGATCAGCAGGCCAGTATTTTTTATATAAGTCAGATTCGTTTGCATAGCCAATCGCTGAAATATAATTTGTAAGGGCATCACACCAAACATACATCACTTGATCCGGATCATTAGGAACATCGACACCCCAAGGCAAAACTTCACGTGGGCGTGAAAAGCTAACATCCAACAGGCCCTCTTTAGCAATATTCAAAAATTCATTTTTACGTGTAGATGGAAGAATCTTGAGTTCATCGCTCTTAATAAGTTCCACGATCTTATCGCTGTATTTAGAAAGTTTGAAAAAATAGTTTTCCTCCTTTGAGACTACAGGTTCTTTTTTGTGTATAGGACATTTTCCATCTTGAAGCTCAGTCTCTTTCATAAAAAGCTCACAACCCTCACAGTAAAGCCCTTCATACTCTTTTTTATATATATCACCCGCATCCACTAGCTTTCCCCATAGCTTTTGGCATGCTGGCCAATGACGCTCTCTATCACTTGTTTGTATAAAATCATCATTAGATAAATTTAAAATACCCTTTAAATCCTTGAAAAACCGAGCATTTTTATCTACCAAATCTTTAACTTCAATGCCAGCCTTTTTAGCTGTGTTATACATTTTTACGCCATGTTCATCACTACCAGTTAAAAAATATACATCAAACCCCATTAATCTTTTATAACGTGCAATTGCATCGGTTTCGGTGAACTCGAGCGCATGACCAAGGTGAGGAGGCGCATTTACATAGGCAATTGCAGTAGTGATGTAGAATTTGTTTTTTGACATACTGAATTCAGACTTAGAGTTTAGAACTTAGAATTTAGAGTTTAACTATGTAGTAGCGCGGAATATAAAATCAATCACATTTGTCACGACCGCAAAGGCTAAAATAACTACAAAAAGCCCAATTAAAGCAAACTTTACTATTTTAACCGCACGTTCTTTTCTTTCCTGATTGCCAAGAGATGAAATGGCAACAATACCGCCAATTATGAGCATAAGTACTGCGATACCACCAGCTGTATAAAGTATTAAATTAATGGCAAAATTAATTACATCATTAATTTTAGTTTCAACGGCAGCATCTCCAAGCCTTCCTCCTGGTAAGTTATCTGGTCTATAAACTTCATCATTTAAGTCATCTAAACTTATCCCAAAAACCCTTGTGGTTGGGAGCAATAGTAGGAAGCCTAAAACAATAAGAAGTATTTTTTTCATTAGATGAACTTAAAGAAATCAATATCAGTCACCGCCTGAACTATTGCAAAAGCAAATACCACGAATGCAAAACCAATCAAAGAATAATAAATCATATGCTTTGCCTTAGTTACTTTTTCTTCGTTATCAAAAGAAATAATCATATACACGCCTGACGTGATAAAGGCAATTAGTATAACAACAGTGGTAAAGCCAAAAAGCAATTTAACCAATTGGGGTGCAAAATCCTCCAAGATATCACCTTGTGGCACATTTCCAGGCCTTGTGGGAGCAATTAACACTCTGTTTACTGTTGCCATAGCTTCTAGGGCATCTTTTTCAGCTTGAACCCAAGATTCATCAGGACCTAAAGGATCTTGATCCACATGATTACTTGCGTCTAGGCCTTTAAAATCATTAACTGCGCTCTTTGCCAGATCTAGTTTGTCAACGGCATCGTCTTTTCTTGGATCATTAATATTAATAGAAGTTACTCTGGCCTCCAGTTGATCCATAGTATCATCAATTTCTGCCTGGCTGGCTTCCATATAATCAATAAGGTCATCACGCTGATCTGCATAAATAACACCAGTCAGAATAGAAAACGAAAGAGCAATAATTCCAAAAATAGCTAATATTCTGTGCCAGCGATTTATATTGATAAGGTTCATATTAAGTTACTAATTGAATTCTGGTAATAATTTGGATAATGCCATATGCAGTAAGGGCCAAAATTAATCCAATTAAGGCGTATATAATTGTTTTTCTAGCCTCTTCATGTTTTTCGGTATTTCCAAAGGCTGTCATAAATTGATAACCGGCAAATATTAGGACGAGTACAGCCAGTACTATAGCTGCCCTGAGGGCATAATCTATTATAAAGGGTAAAATTTTGCTAAAAACAAAACTCTCCTGGATCGTCTCTGATTGTAGACCGCCACCTGGCAATACGTCTCTTCCTGCAGGGGGAGAAATAATAGAGTCGCCACTTCCAATTGAAGCCGCAAAGGTTTTTTGAGAAGCAATTAATAAACCGATTATATATAGAAAAGTTTTTTTCATTTAGAATGCAAAGAATGTTGGGTTAATTGTGTATAAAATCAAAGATGCTAAGAACCAAAGTGCCATACCAATCATCGCCTTAATTATCATATCTCGTCCTTTTTGGAATTGATCTGAATTACCAGCGGAGGTAGTCATTCTAATACCTCCAACAATCGCAATAAGAATGACAAAGGCAACGATAATACCTGACATAAATTTATAAATAAGTGTCAAATAATTATATAAAAGTCCAAATGGACCTTGGGCATCTTTGCCCTCTTCAAATGAAAGGATAGCCTGAACCGGCCCTCTTTCTAGACCTACAATAGCCTCCACATGCCATAAGCTATATTGGCAAATTGTAGTTTTTTCATCATCCGGACTAGGAAAACAGCTTATTTTATACATATCATAACCGGGCTCACCGCCAATTGGTTCTTCCAGAAACAAGCAGTTTAATGGAGTAAGACCTTCGGTATTTGATGCACATTCATTTGGTGATGAAGCACATTTGGGGAATTTACCATAAGTGGGATCACTACCATCCACTTTAGTACAAACACTTTCAAAAGATGCATCGTCTTGTGCAAAGACAGGAGTCATAAAAGTGAATAATAGAATTACTGAAAGAATTGTAATCAGTTTTTTATGCATAAATACTTTTAATTAATATCTGTACTGCTGTAACAAGTAAGTAAGCTCCAAGCACAAAGGCGAGGCCAATAAGTGAATATTTTACATAGTTGACCCCTTTTTGATATTGATTCTCGCCACCAGCTGATGTGAGTATTAAAAGACCCCCATAGCTCATAACAAGAACGGCGAGACCACCAATAACAGCGGCCATTAAACCAATAATACGTTCAAATATATAATTGATTCCCTGCCTGATCCAGCTTTGTTTGCTACTTCCTGTAATATCCTCATGTGTAATAGAGCTCAAATCAAACATAAAAGTGGATGAATCAATATCTCCACTGGTATCCGGATCTTGGGCATAAGTTGTAGGTATAAAATGGGAATTAGTCGCAGAAAAAACAGTCACCCCGCCAAGCAGGAAAGTGAATGTTAGTACTATTATTAATGCAATTTTTTTAAGCATTTGTTTTTTATTTTGAATTCGTCTAATAATTTACCATATATTCCTATTTACGAGAAGTTAAAACTAATCTTTCATAACTTCCGTTAATTTTGGCTGAGTATCTTTAATACTGACTTTAATGCCTGATGACATTTCATCAAAAGCTTTTGGCCTTTCTATAGCAGGAATATCTGCATCAATTTTCGATTTACCATCGGTAACCCGAATTACGTCTTTATCAATCTTCCCATATTCCTTACCGGCATTGTTATATGCATTAACAGTAGTACTTAAATGAGTGCCCACTTTATTCATATGATCTTGATAAGCATTAAGATGACGCCCTAAATCCCCTACTCTTTTTTGGATCTCAACCGCTTGTTTTTCTATCGTCAACGCTTTAAGTGCCTGCATTACTGTTTGAAGATATGCATAGAAAGTCATTGGGGAAACCATAATTACATGTTTCTTAAATGCATACTCCACCAAGTCATGCGAATTTACATCTAGAGTTCCGATCTTCTGATTTAAAAGGTTGTAAAACACACCATCGGCAGGAATAAACATAAACGCAAATTCGGTAGTCCCCTCCTCTGGTCTTACGTATTTACTGGTTTCATCAATTCTCTTTTTCAAATCGGACTTAAATTCTTTCTCAATCCGTACCCTTTCCGTATCATCCTTTGTTTCCATCATCGCATTGTAGTTCTCAAGGCTGAACTTGGCATCGATTGGAATAATGTTATCGCGGACGAATATAACGGCATCTACAGCTTCACCGTTTTTGAATTGATACTGCATTTTAAAGTGATCCGGCGGTAATTGTTGAGAAAGCAAGTTTTCTAAAAAGAATTCACCGAGTATCCCACGTTGTTTTGGATTTTTAAGGATATTTTCTAAGCTCTTCATCTGCTCTGCAAAGCCAACAACTTGCTTGTTAGTTTCATCAAGCTTAGTTAATTTTTCAGTTACTTCCTTACTACTATCTGCAACTTCTTTAATTATCTTTTGGCTGGATGCGAATTGTTTCTGAAGAGAATCAGCAAGTATCTGCTGTGATTTACTCATCTGTTCATTAATGCTTTTATCCTGAGTTTTCAATCCTCTCTGGAGCTCAAATAATTGCTCTTGAAGCATTTTGAAAGACTGATCCTCTTTAGGTGCTTTTAAGCTCTCATAGATCTTGTAGCCAAGAACTAAAACCGCACCAATTCCAATGAGTATGAAGATTGAAATAATATCCATATTTATTTTGTTAACGTAGAAATCATATTATCACAATTCCGCCTTATCACAAATTTTCTTATATGGACAAAATCCACAGATGAATTTGGATGGTGTAGGCGCAAAATCAGACTTATTAATGCTATCAGCCGTTTCAATAATCTTTTCCTTCATCTTTTCAAGCTTCCCAATATCTGGCTCTGTACTTACCCGCAAGTCTTCGTCTAAAAAGTAGAGAGTGAGTTTACTGGCTGGCTGATCAAAGCATTCTTTGGCAGCAAGGGCATAAATCATTAATTGCTGATCATCATCAACTTGCTTCTGGGTTTTGGACTTACCTGATTTATAATCTATAACCTCGAGCGTTCCATTATCTAATTTGTCTGCACGGTCAATACGACCAGAGATAGTGTAATCACCAACTTTCAACTTAAATCCTTTTTCCAAGAATTCAATTCGACTCACTTCATCTTTAAAATGGGTATGGAATTTCTCCAGAATTTCTTTTCCTCTTTTTTTCAAACTGTCATGATGTTCTTTGGAATCAAATCCGTAAGGAATCCATTTCTCTTCATAAATATCAAGGAGACGTTTAACTGATAAATCCTCCTCGTAGTCTTCGAACAAACTAGCTTGTTTAGATTGAGTTACGAGCTTGTAGAATTGGTTTAAAGTATTGTGTAAGCTAGAACCAAAACTGGCCGCACCGGTCATTTCCTGAGGTATTTTAAGCACGTTCGCATATTCATACTGCCTTGGACAGCTTTCAAAAGTAGAGAGAGCAGAATGAGAGAATTTAGTGATTTCAGGGCGGTTATCTTGGCGAAGATTATTATCATCGCCTTCGATAACAAATGATTCCGGTTTTAAAAACCTCTCCACACCTTCCAAAGTTTTTTCAATTTGCACTACTTTCACTTCATCGATTATCTCATCAATAAATCTTGATCTTTTTTTGGCTCGTGGATTCGCCGAATTACTGGAACTATAATAATCTGAATGCATCAAATGCAGTCTCTCTTTTGCCCTTGTACAAGCCACGTAAAACAAACGTCTTTCTTCCTCAATATGAAAATCCCCTTCTGTCAGAATTTCAGAAACCAGTTCATCAGGTACGGGAATAGCATCTTTGCGGTTCATAGTTGGAAATCTTTGATTTACCATGCTGGTAATAAAAACTGTATGAAATTCCAAACCTTTGGCACCGTGTACAGTGGTTAATTGAACACCATCAACCCCTTCAACATCAAACTTGGCAGCAGGATTTTCCCCTGCCTCTTCGGCTAAATCCAGATAATTAATAAAGTCGATTACGGTAATTTCATCATTACTTCTTTCAAATTCGTTAATTTTCCCAAAAAATGTGGCAATATTAGTGATTTGTTCCTCGGCTTCAATGGTTCCTTTTTTCAAAAGTAATTCATAGAGCTGAACATTTTTCGTAAATTCAAATAATGTTTCACCAACGGTATGGGTTTTAGAAAAATCAATAATCTGAGAAAGGATTGTAGCCAATTTTGAACATTCTTTCGAATTTTTTACCTGACTCCAAATAGTCTGATTTAGTTTTCTGGAGTCGGCGATAAGTTCCGCAATAGTCTCCATTTTAATGTCAAAAATCTCCATTCTAAGAACCCGGAAAAAGCTGATGTCATCGGTTGGATTAGCTGTAACCCGGAGCAGTGCAATTAAATCTTTAACTTCATCCTTGTTGTATAAACCCCTTTCAGAAAGGAACTGATATGGAATGTTTTCTCTTTTAAATGCATCAATAAATGGCTTTGCATAATTATTTGCACGGCAAAGAATGGCGATTTCAGATAACGGCTGATCGGATTTTTTGATTTCCTCGATTGCATATTCAACCTCCTGTTCAATAGTAGAACAATGGATTAAATGTATTGAATCATCCTCACCCGGACGTTGAGCGTTAATTTTTTTATTCACCTTAGATTTGACCTCCAATCTATCCGGATTATTGTGCTGAATAGAGGTATATGCAAAATCCAGTATTTTTTGATTACTACGGTAATTCTCTACTAAAACTACCTTCTTTAAGTCAGGGTATTTTTCCTCGAACTGAAGAATGTTGGAGATGGCCGCACCACGGAATTTATAAATGGATTGGTCATCATCCCCCACCACCATAATGTTCTTATATTTAGCAGCGAGTTTATCTACGATATGGTTCTGGGCAATGTTTGTATCCTGATATTCATCTACCAATATATAACGGTATTGCTCTTGTAAATGAGCTAGAATATTAGGCCTTTTATCTAAAAGCTCTATGATCTTGAATTGGAGGTCAGAAAAATCTAAATAAGAATTTTCCATTAAAAGTTCCTGATACTTTTTATATGCACCAGCAAGTTCAACAAGCCTTTTAGCCTCAATTAATTGGTCTTCAGATTTAGAGTTTTGAGCTTCGGGTTTAGAGCTTTCCGCGAAGCAGATATAATCCTCAGGTGATTTAATTTCTTCTTTTATACGGCTAAAATGGCTTATTAGGGCATCTATAAAACGTGTTGGATTCCCATGTGGGCGATAATAATCTAAATTAAAATCATAAAGATGTTCTTTTATAAATTTCCATTGGTTAACACCTTCCAGAATCTTGAATCCAGGGCTTATTCCGATATCAATTCCATATTGTCTGAGTAGCTTTTCACAAAATGAATGGAATGTGCTTATTTGTATAGATTCATAACCAATTGGCATAAGTGTATCCAGCCTTTCTTCCATCTCTCCAGCAGCCTTGTCGGTAAAAGTAAGTGCAAGAATCTGGTCATTATTACACCATTTTTGATCTAGAATATGGGCAATCCTTTCGGTAATAACACGTGTTTTCCCTGTACCAGCACCTGCAATAACCAGAATTGGACCATCTTTATGCTGTACTGCCGATAATTGCTGTTGATTCAATTTACTCAACTCTTATTACAAGATTAGTTATTACAAAATTACAAGATTAGTTTAAAACAGAAATCATAAATCTCAAATCACAAATTAATTTTGTAATCTTGTAATAAAAAAGCCCCGTTTGGCGAGGCTTCTTGTTTGTAATCTTGTAATGAGATTATTTCTTCTTTGTAGTTTTTTTAGCTGGAGCTTTCTTTGCCGCTGTTTTCTTTTTAGGTTTTTCTTCCTTCTCCTCTTTTTCTTCAGCTATTACTTCCTCTTTCTTCTTAGCAGCTTTCTTCGGTTTTTCTTCTGCTATCTCTTCTTTCTCTTCTACCTTCTCCTCTTTTACTTCTTCTTCAGCCTCCACCTTTTCCCCTTTTTTATCCTTCTTTTCAGCCGATTTGATAGCTTTTATAGAAAGTCCGATTCTATGCTCATCTCTATCAATATTAATCACCTGAGCTTCAACATCTTCACCAATTGTTAAGAAGCTAGCAGGATCTTCAACTTTTTGATTAGAAATCTCTGAAAGATGGATAAGACCATTAATATCGTCTTCAAGTTGTACGAAAGCACCAAATGGGGAGAATCTGTTAATTGTGCCTTTCACCTTAGATCCAATTGGGTATTTAGCTTCAATTGCAGACCATGGATCAGGAATTAAACGTTTCATACTTAGAGATAATTTCTCACCTTCAATACCGATGATTTCAATATCAACCTTATCCCCTACTTTGGCATATTGATGTGGATCACTTACATGCCCCCATGCAATTTCAGAAATATGAACAAGACCTTCTAGTCCCTCGAATGTTACGAATATTCCAAATTTAACAACACCACTTACAGTACCTTTCACTTTTGCACCAATCTTTAGTCCTCCAAGTGATTTTTTAGCATCAGTTTCTATAGCAGCACGTTCTGATAAAATCATTTTTCCGCTGGATCTATCCAAATTAATGATTTTTACGGCAAGTTTCATACCAATTAATCTTTGTAGTCTGGTAAGAATCTGTCCTGCATTGGCATCCTCCACGCGAGGATAGTGAACTGGAGCTAACTGTGAAACAGGAATAAATCCTTTAATTCCATCAATGTCTATAAGAAGACCACCCTTATTAGCTTCGCTAACGGTAATCTCGATAACATCACCATCCTTATAAGCCTTTTCAAAGTTATCCCAAGTTGTTGCTTGAGAAGCCTTTTTAAGTGAAAGCACAACCATTCCATCATCATTTTCTTCTTCAATTACAACAGTTTTAACTTCATCACCTTCCTTTAGGTCTTTCAATGTTTCCATACTGTCGTGAGTTTCACGACCGGAAGCAATACCAACGGCAATACCGTTTAAGTCTACAACCAATTTATTCTTGGAAACGCTTACAACTGTACCGTTTATAACGCTTCCTAGCTTTGGTTTCTCGAATTCATCGCCCCTTCCGAGCAAATCCTCCATTGTTAATTTGTCGTCAATAATTTTAAACATACGCAAAAATTAAGCAGATAAGTTAGTTTTAATAGTGCAACGAAACTTTTTCCTCTGCTGGAGGCAAAAATCTCGATTGCGGAAGCAGTTTACTACTTTATGTGGACGAGGTCAACAT
>JAHIYT010000184.1 GCA_018814945.1 Patescibacteria group bacterium | reverse complement strand
TGAATATTTAAAGTCTTCGAAAGAAAGATCGTGAAATGTGGTGATCTTTTTGCATTTTTTACTTACGGGAGCTGGACGTGGATCCGGAACCCAAAGAGCGTCGATGTCTTTGCCGATTAATTTATCGACTTTTGGCCAGCGTAAAATACTGAGACAGAGATTCAGGAATTTGTTTGGCATCTTAGTTCTCTTGACCTCTACATTTGGATAATTAGCTGGAAAATGACTTATGTCTACCTCTTTAAATGTGTTGTACCAAAGGATGTATTCGTTTTTTTTATCAAGCTCAAAAAGGGCCTTTAGCATTTCTACTATATACATTTCAACACCGCTGATTTTACCTGCCATCAATGGGCGGAGGTCGATAGCGATACGCATAAAATAAACTAAGTTATGTGCTTATTATAGCGATTTTTTGCTAACTATCTAGTTTAAATTATAGCCCATTTCTTTAAGTTTTACTTTAACTTTTTCTATCTTCCCATCTAGCCATGCATCGTAATCACCTGTTTTATCGTAATTAGTATCAGGTAAAATATCTTCACAAAAGTGTGCCTGGCAAAAATAAGGCTTGGCTGTTGGTGGAATTGCACATCCCTTGTTTGTATGAAAACAACAGTTTTTTCCTTCATTTTTTTGATTTACTATATCTAGGATATTTTTTCTTTGATCATTTGAAACTAGTAAAAACATGTATAGAAAATCAATCTCCTCAATGAGTCCTTCAATTTCATGGGAGCAACATGCACCATTACAGTCTGCACATATTTTTGGGCTATTAAGCTCTATTCCAATACTGCGTATTGTTTCCATAGCCCCTTTTGCCTCCTTCACAACTGGCATTAATTCTTCTATTTGCTCATCTGATAAATTTTCAAATACTTCTAATGCTCTTTTAGCTTTTTTGGGTGAATTTGTAGGTATAATAAAACCTGTAGCTATGAGTAGCACTCTAATTCTATTCCTGCTTTCTTCCGAAAGGCCATTTGATTCAACATATTCTTCTAACTCTGCCAATTTATCTTCAATTTTGCCAAAATTAAAACACATAGAAGGACCCGCAATCACGTCGATTTTGTGTTGTTCTGCTAAATTTAGAATCCTAGCTTGTTTATCTGCTGACATATATTTTGATTAACAGTTTGTATTTATAACAAATATACTAAGATGTGTCAATCTTAGATAAAATAAGTAAATAACGGTTTGCAGCGTAATTTCAACCTCCTTTCCGTCCCGCCGCCCTCGCTTTCGCAAGGGCGTGGCGGGACAGAGGAGTTGTTTATGCCTGATTCTCGCGCAGGGATCGCATGTGCGGTCTGACCTGGGCCTTCACTTTCTTGACCTGATTCAGCGCCCAAAGTCTGATGACTGGAAGGGAAATAGCAAGCTTCATCTCGGTTTGAACGTGAGACGGCAGCTTGTCGGTGAGAATCTTCAAGATGTTCTTCTTCTTGGTGAGTAGGGCGTAAGCCGCCTTGATGGCGTTCAGCTTGAGTCTGTTGTACTTCAGCAAGAGCCAGAGAATCTTCGGCAGACTGAGAAGTATGAGCCAGATTGTCCATGTCCTGCTGTAGAACTTGGCCGATGCCCATGCCGACCCCATCTGCAGACTGTAAGAACTCATCTGCTTGGGGATGATGACGGCGAAGTTGCCGTTGTACTTCCACCATTCCCTACTCAGCACCCTATCCTCACTTTCCAGACGGGCCGTAAGGGGTGTGCCGGGAAGCGGCATTAAGTTCAGGAACTGAACCGTGTGAATGCCGATCCTATGACAGAACTTGACGAGCTCTCTGAAGACCTTCTCGTCGTCGGTGTCTCCACCGAGAGCGAACATACCGTGGGTGTGAAAGCCTTTTGCGACCAGGGCTTTGACAGCGAACTCGATCTGCTCTACTTTGAGGCGCTTGTTGTAGCTGTCCAGAGTCTCCTGCTTGGGCGACTCCAAGCCAAGGTATTGCATTCTGATGCGAGCGTCCCACATCAACGAAAGTATCTCTTCGTTGATTTCCATCTTTCTGTTGCAGATGGTATCTGCCCGCATTTGCAGGCCACCCTCGATATCCAGATCGAGTTCGATTATGCCCTTGAGTAGGGCGATGGCCTGCTTCTTGTAGGCGAAGAAGTTATCTGAACAGAAAAAAACCGAGACTCCGGGGCCATAGATTCGTATCAAGCGCTGTAGTTCTTCCAGAACCGATTCTACCGGTCTGTACTTCATCCTGCCACACATCTGTATAACAGAACAGAACTCACAACTATCT
>JAHIYT010000183.1 GCA_018814945.1 Patescibacteria group bacterium | reverse complement strand
TAATCTTGTAATAACTAATCTTGTAATTTTGTAATTATGGATGATGGATTAATGGAAAAAGTAGTTAGCCTATGTAAACGTCGTGGTTTTGTGTACCCAGGCTCAGAGATTTATGGTGGGCTTGCAAATACTTGGGATTACGGCCCAATGGGTGTGGAGTTAAAAAAGAATATTCAAGATGCCTGGTGGGACTTCTTCGTAAAAAAGAGACTTGATATGGTTGGTTTGGATGCTGCTATATTAATGAACCCAAAAGTGTGGGAAGCAAGTGGTCATGTGGATTCTTTTAATGATGCCATGGTTGATTGCAAGGATTGTAAAGCGCGCTTTAGGGCTGATCATTTAATTGAAGATGCTGTACCGGGAATTAAGGTTGAAGGTCTGGAGCCAAAAGATCTGGATAAATTGATAAAGACAAATAAGATTAAATGTCCTAAATGTGGATCTGTGAATTTTACGGAAGCTCGTGTTTTTAATCTGCTTTTTCAGACTTTTATAGGGCCTGTGGCCAAAGATAGTGAGCCAGTTTTCTTGCGTGGAGAGCTTGCCCAATCTATGTTTGTGGACTTTAAACAGATATTGGAAACTAGTCGTAAAAAAATACCTTTTGGTATAGCTCAGGTTGGTAAATGTTTTAGAAACGAGATTACTCCTGGTAATTTTATTTTTCGCACAATTGAATTTGATTTAATGGAATTTGAATATTTTATTAAAGAGGAAGAGTGGGAAAAGACTTTTGACTATTGGCTTGATGAAATGAAGAAGTGGCTGGATGTTGTTGGCATTGACAGCAAAAAGACAAGGATTCGTGAGCACGGAAAAGAAGAGCTTTCGCATTATTCAAAACGAACCGTAGATATTGAATTTGAAACGCCATTTGGATGGAAGGAACTTTATGGTCTTGCTTACAGAACTGATTTCGACTTAAAAAATCATCAGGAAAAAACCGGTAAGGATATGGGGTATTTTGACCCTGAAACTAATAGTAAATTCATCCCGCATGTTATTGAACCCACTTTTGGCTTAACCAGAAGCGTTCTTATGGTGCTTTTGAGTGCTTACGATGAAGAAAATGTGAAAGATGCCGATGGCAATGAAGAAACTAGAGTGATTCTTAGGTTAAATAAAAACATTGCACCGTTTAAGGTCGCAGTTTTACCACTTATGAATAAATTAGTAGATAATGCGAAAGAAGTGTGGGAAAAGTTAGCACCAAATTTTAGTACAGATTTTGATACCACTGGTTCTATCGGTAAGCGTTACAGAAGGCAGGATGAAATAGGTACACCTTATTGTGTAACATTTGACTTTGATTCACTGGAAGATGGTTCTGTTACCGTAAGAGATAGGGATACTATGGAACAGGATAGGATTAAAATTGATGAGCTGGCTGACTATCTTGCTGAAAAACTATCGTGACTATGACGGTATGACAATGACAACTTAGTCATTAGTCATTAGTCATTAGTCATTAGTCATTATTCAATCTCGCGACATAAAGTAGAACTCTATCATCAAAACTATGGCGAGGAGTAATAAGCCATCCCACCAGGTTAGGACTTTTAAACGTTGAAAACCTATTCCGATGCATATCATTGCAGAAAGAAGTACTGCCTGACGGAGAGATATATTTAAATGTGCATTGTAGATTTCACCTTTATTTAGCCATGCGCGAATATAGTAAATAACAATAGTTAGTGTACCAACTAAAGCTACAAATAGACTGACATAAAAAAGACTTAGAGACAGTTCCGGAGTTGTAAATGGGCTTAATTTATTTACCACCAAAGCCAAGGATGCCCAACTAAATGCTGCTGCAATACCGATGCTTATTAGATAGGTTCTATGCATCTTATGGAACGAAATAATGAAGTGACGAAATAACTATACTTGAAAATGTGAAAATGTAAAAATGTGAAAAAATTTTCAAGCTTTCAAGTTTTCATATTTTCATCGTTTGGTGTATAATTTTCGAGCAATAAATTCATTTTAGTCATGCTTAAAAAAACACAAATACTAATAGCTGGTTTACTTCTATTTATCAGCATTCAAGGCACCCAGGCTTCTGTAGCTTTTTCTGATGTGGCTTCCAATCACGAACATTATGATGCCATAACCTATTTACAGGAAAATGGAATTGTAGAAGGGTATGACGATAATACATTTAGACCTGAGCAATTGGTAAATAGGGCTGAGGCATTAAAAATTATTCTGCTTGGATCGGAGATATTGGTTCCGGAGATTGCCGAACAAGAGATTTTTCCGGATGTAATGCATGGATCTTGGTATGCAAAGTACACTGCTAAGGCTAAGAATTTAGGAATAGTGAGCGGTGACAGTGATACGGGAATGTTCAGACCTGGGGATACTGTGAACTTGGCTGAAGCAATGAAGATGCTTTTGGAAACTAATGACATTGAAACTGAGTATCCGGATAGTGACCCATATTGGGACGTGCCTCTTGATAGTTGGTTTGCACCGTATTTTGGATATGCGGAAAGTATTAGTTTACTAGATGAAAGTTCTAATGAAAATGTATACCCTGCTACACCGGTAGACAGAGGTATGCTAGCGGAATTAATGTATAGGCTTACCTTAAAACCTCAGGGTTATACGGAAGGTGAAGCCAGTTATTACGGCGATGCTTTTCATGGTAAAACTACTGCAAGCGGGGCGGTGTTTGATGCTTCCGGTTTTACTGCCGCACATAAAACACTTCCTTTTGGCACTTGGCTAAAGGTTACTAATGTGGAAAATGGAGAATCTGTTTATGTGGAGGTAACTGACCGCGGACCATATGTAGGTGATAGGGTTATTGATTTGAGTCAGGCTGCTTTTGAGGCTATCTCTCCTTTATCTCGTGGAGTAATTACCGTTTCTTTTTTCCCAAAAAATCCACCATCAGAGGCTGAAGAAGTAGAAGGAGAAAATACCAACTCAGGTTTAACCGCCAGCCTACTTAATGCCCAAGCGGATGATTGTCCAGAGTTGGATAGTCTTTCTTATATATCAAAAACTTCCTTCGATAATATAACACTTGAAAACCGGATTCCTAATCGTTTTATAGAGGGTGAAGTTTTAACTCTGAGTGGAAGTACTACAAGCACTGAAGATATTATCAGTGTTTTTTTAATTGATAGCGGTGATGGTCAGCACACTTACACCACAGATATTAATAATGGAAATTTTGAAGTTGATGTTCACTTTATTGAAACTGGAACTTATAAGCTCGGAATGCTTCCAGGTCAGTCAGGTTCTAGCGTTGTTGAAACTATTAAAGTGTTAGAGAGAGATTGTATTGCAGAAAGCGAAAATGGCTCTGGTAGCCCTTCTGGCGTTGCAATTAATTTAGAAAATGGTGACAGTGTTATTTCCTGGAATCAAAACGGGTACAACTTATTTAAATTAATTTTTACACAAAGTAATAATACGAAAGTTTATTATTTTTACGATCAGAATGAGTTTATTCCAAATTATCCGGATTTCGAAAACTTCGACGAAGGAAATGTTCAGATTACAATTCAAGGGGCTAATCTGAGTGAGGATTATATTGTAGAAGCCTCTTCTATCAATTGGAGTTCGTCTGCGAGCATTAATTTTAATGCGGTTGATCATTACGAATACATAGTAAGCGAAGACGAAGTTGAACTTTTGGATTCACCCAATACGATAAGTAAAAATACAACTTTCGAACTTAGTATTGATCCTAAAACCAATATTGACGCTGAAGGAGCTGTGATTTTGCCTAGTGGTGAAGTTGAAAGGGTGGCGCTCGTTAGCCCGACACATGAACCAACAACTAATTCCAATGGTTTGGAAGTAATTTCATCCTCTGCCAATGAGGTAACATTGAGCTATAAACCAACTAGTGACGATCTTTATTTTGTGGAGATCAATAATGGTGATGGTCTTGCTGTTATAAATATCCCCCTTTATCCATCCGGTTATTATCCCCTTTTGCCGAACCCTGTTGAACTTTCAGACAGGATTACAGTTGATCTAGGAAATGATTTGGGTGCTTTAAGAAATGAAATGTTAGATCTTGTAAATAATGACAGGCAGGATCATAACTTAGGCAAGCTTTCACTTGATTCAAGTTTAAATACCCTGGCTCAATACCGCACGGATGATATGACTTCCAGTAACTACTTTAGTCATTACGATTCAGATGGCAATTCTGCAAATGACCTGCGAAAGAACTATGCAATTAGCCAAGTGGTTGCCGAAAATATTGCTAAAGATATTACCTTGGAACTTGCCGAATATGGCTTAATGCGTAGCGCAATACACAGAGCAAATATTTTAAATGATGAATGGACAAGGGTTGGATTTGGGATATCTGAACATCCAGAAGGTGGATATATTTTTGTGCAGATATTTTCCGCAGATCCAATTGATATGGAAGATAAGGATTTGCTTAGGCAGAATATTTTGAGTGCCGTTAACGAAATTAAGGGTGTAAATTATTCACTTCAAAGCAATCTAAGCAACATTGCTCAAAGCTGGAGTGAAGATATGTCAGAAAATGGATATTTTGATTTTACCTC
Organism: Patescibacteria group bacterium; assembly: GCA_018814945.1. GTDB lineage: Bacteria > Patescibacteriota > Gracilibacteria > UM-FILTER-43-11 > UM-FILTER-43-11 > JAHIYT01. Next base: position 10,482 of record JAHIYT010000183.1, on the reverse strand, counting down.
TCCAAGTGGTGGATCCCTTGTAAATAATATTAGAGGTGAAGGTATTAGTGCTTCGCTTGGAACCTATATTGTGGGTAATACTAGCTTTGATGACGCAAAAGATCAGATAATAGGAAATACCCAAATCATGGAATCCAATTGGATTAATTTGGGTATTGGAATTGCAGTGGATGAGTTTGGAGTGATTAAGATTACGTTGATATATACCGAGTAAAAAATATTATGAAGGCGCGATTTCGCAACCGCGCTGGCGAAGATTATAATCATCGCCTTCAGAATATTTTTTACATTTCGTCATCGGTATAAACGTGCATGTATTCTGTTTTGTCATATTCATAAATCTCTTCTGGCTTGAAGAATCTTTCAACTTCTCTTTTGGCAGTATCCGTACTGTCTGAAGCGTGTACTACATTACATTGAAATCCCATAGAAAGATCTCCACGAATAGATCCACAATCTGCTTCGCGAGCTTTTGTGATACCTACAACAATGCGAACTGCGCTAACAGCATCTACCCCTTCCCAGCATTGCGCAATTACAGGAGTTGATTGCATAAACTTTTTAACGCCTGCAAAGAAAGGCTTATCTACCAAATGAGCGTAGTGTTCAAGTACTACAGCATCTTCGAGCGTCATCATTTTCATTCCGACTAATTTTAAACCTTTGGTTTCAAAGCGTTTAGTTACTTCGCCAACGAGACCGCGTTGGATACCATCTGGCTTAATGAGGACAAGTGTTCGTTCCATGTTAATTAAAAATTACGAATTAATATTTGAGTAATTTTGCAAAGTGACCGTCATCTTTAAATGGTCCGATCATTGCAAGGCGAAGGTTTTCCTCCGCAAATAATTGTTTACTGAGCCTTTGTATATCATCAGCAGTTACCGCATCAATTTTAGCTAGAATTTGATCAACGCTTTCTATTTCCGGGTAGAGCAAAGCTTGTTTACCCATTAGATGCGCATATTCTTCGCTATCTTCCAGGCGCAAGATTATTTTACCCTTCATAAATTCTTTAGCCTTATTAAGCTCGTCTGCGCCAACCGGAGATTCCATAATTTTTTTGTATTCCAAAACAATTGCGGAAATTGCATCATCAACACGCTTAAGGTCTACACCAGCTGAAGTTGAAATTGAGCCGGTGTCGGTGTAGTCATCGGTATTTGTGCGGATGTAGTAGCAAAGACCTTTCGCCTCACGTACGTTCATAAACATTCTGGAACTCATGTTTCCACCGAGAATGACGGAGAGAACCTTTTCAACGTAAGTGTCGTCACTAAGTGCAGGAACCCCTTCTACGCCGATAATAACGTGCCCCTGTTCGGTCTTTTTATGCTGAGAAATAACCTTCTTATCCACTTGCATCCTTTTATATGGTTCGCAGTTGCGTGCACGTTTTCCGTCCCTGAATGCAAAGTACTTTTTAGCTAAATCCATAACCTCAGCTTCGTCAAAGTTCCCGGAGATACTGATTACTGCGTTATCTGGAGTGTAGAGTGAATTTTTGTAATCCTGGAATTGCTCGCGAGTAATTGATTGAATGATTTCTTTTTCACCAATTTGATCCCACCCCATTGGCTGATCACCAAAAAGCAGACGTTCAAAATCCCACCCAACTTGATACATTGGAGTGTCTTGATACATATTATATTCCTCAAGTATCACCCCCCTTTCTTTTTCAATTTCTTCCGGTAGGAATGTGGCGTTAAGCATCATATCTCCGATTACATCAAAAGCTACTTCTTTTTGATGAGAAGCACATTTAACGTAATATCCGGCATATTCTTTTCCGGTAAATGCGTTGAAGTCTCCGCCGATTGAATCAATTGCAGTCGCAACCTCGGCAGCATTCCTATATTTTTTTGCCCCTTTAAAGAACATGTGTTCCAAGAAGTGTTATATTCCACTTATATCTTTTGTTTCAAAGCGGGAACCAGCACCAACAAGACAAAGAACCGTACAAGATTTGGTTCCTTCAATCGGGCTGAGAATAATTTTTAAGCCGTTATCTAGAGTTGTAAGTTTATGCATATTTCTTTTTTAGTTCGAAAAAATCATACAGAAAAACCCTACAAGTTACAAGGGTGACAAGAATTTTTTCAACAAAAGTAATTTCATAACATCTTTGATTTCCCGCAATACAATTTAAAAATAGGGCTTTTTCCGCATCACTCTAGGAAAAAAATATACTTTGTTGTACAAAAAATGTATACATTTGATGTGGACTGGTATGGTGAACACAAAATTTGTTATTGACTAAAATTTGTATACAACTTAAATTGTAGAAGGAAGCGAAAAACAGACATAAAAATTACACAAAATATGAACACTTTGTACACAAGTTTTGAACATCAATACCTTATTTAACGCTAATTTATGCGGTTTTTTCTTGCTTTTAATTTTTTATAAGAACATTTGACAATTAACCTTTGACAATTGACTTGTTACTGTCAAATGTCACATGTCAAAGGTCAAATGTATGCAAAAAATGTCAGAACCAAAACACACTCCAGTGCTACTCAATGAATCAATTGATCATTTAAACCTTAGGGCAGGCAAAACCATCGTGGATTGTACCCTGGGACTCGGGGGGCACAGTGAAGAGATTTTGAAAAAAATTGGAAAAAATGGGAAGCTTATCGCTTTTGAGCAAGATGAAGAGAATCTAAAACTCGCAAAAAAGAGATTAAAGAAATATGAGAAGCAAATCACTTACGTCCACGAAAACTTTGAAAATCTCAGATCTCAGATCTCAGAACTCGGATTGGATTTAGTTGATGGAATTTTATTCGACCTTGGCCTTTCATCCCCTCATGTAGATGATGCACAACGTGGGTTTTCATTTAAAAATGATGGACCGCTAGATATGAGATTTGATAAACGTCAAAAATTAACGGCTGAGCAAGTTGTTAATAAAACTAAAGAAAAAGATTTGGCCGATATCATATTCCATTACGGAGAAGATAGAAAATCCCGAATTATCGCCAGAAAAATAGTTGAAGCTCGTAAACAGAAGCCGATAAAAACTACTTCAGAACTAGCTGAGCTGATTAAATCGACAATTAGGAGCAGGAGCAAACTTCATCCAGCTACTCAAACCTTCCAAGCATTGCGCATTTATGTAAATCGAGAACTGGAAGTATTGGAATTAGCGCTTGATCAAGCCATAAACTTACTGAAACCAAAAGGAAGATTGGTAATTATCTCCTATCACTCGTTGGAAGATCGCATAGTAAAGAAGAAATTTCGCTACTACACGCAAGATTGTATCTGCCCAAAGGAACTGCCTGTCTGTCAATGTAATTTTCAAAAAAAACTTTATATCTTAACCAAAAAGCCTATAATACCTACTGGTATTGAGGCCACAACAAACCCGCGTGCGCGAAGCGCAAAAATGAGGGTTTGTGAGCGCATATGATCAACCTCAATTCTCCAATACAAACACATAAATATATGTCTTCAGCATTATTCATTGAAAATAACGCTCCTAGTAACGTGCGAAAAAGAACTTTGTCACAAAAAGTTGAAGTTGGGATGACATCCCTAGTGTTTGTTACGATCATACTCGTAGCAATCATCAGTCTTGTGTATTTAGCACATGCTAATCGTAATGCTACAAAAGGCTATGCTCTTAAAAGTTTGGAACTTCGTCGTTCTAAGCTTCTTACCGAAAATGAAGTGTGGGACATGCAAATCGCTCAGGTTAAGTCATTAAACTCAATTCAAAACGATCCAAAGGTTTTAACAATGGTAAAAGCGGATCAACCAAAGTACGTTAGAGGAGATACCGCGATCGCTTCGCGATAATTACAAGATTAGTTATTACAAGATTAGCGCTTCGCTTATTAAATGTGTTTATTATTCTAAAGTAATCTTGTAATCTTGGAATAACTAATCTTGTAATAAGTTGATGGAATTAACTACAGTTGAAATAAGTAAATCGGCGCTTGCCCATAATATAAAGACTTTTCGTAAGTTGATTGGAAAGGACAAGGTTTTAGCTGTGGCCGTAAAGGCCAATGCGTACGGGCATGGGCTAGTGGAATGTAGTAAAGAGTTCTTAAAAGCTGGTGCGGACTATTTGTGTGTGAATGCTGTATTTGAAGCTGAAGAGCTTAGAAAAGCTGGGATTAAATCCCCTATTCTGATTATTGGTTATACTCCCCTATCTGATTTATCTAAAGCTGTGAAACTAAATTGTGACCTGACTGTTTATAATTCTGAAACTGTAAAAGCTTTGGGTAAAATTAAAGGAAAGTCTAATGTTCATTTAAAGATAGAGACTGGTAACCATCGCCAAGGTATTAGAATTGAGGATTTACCAAGTATCTCAAATCTATTAAATGAGTATAAGCAAATTCAAGTTGCAGGTATTTCTACACACTTCGCAAATCTGGAGGACAGAGTTAATCATTCGTATGCGCTTTATCAGCTGAAGGAATTTAAAAAGGCGATAAGAATTATTGAAGAGGACGGCCATGCTCCGCATTACAGACACACCGCTAGCACTGCGGCAACTATTTTGTTACCTGAAGCTCATTTTAATTTCGTTCGCGTTGGAATTGGTGCTTATGGCTTATGGCCAAGTGAGAAAACAGAGAAAGCGGCAGAGAGAGCCGGAATTAATATAACTCTAAAACCTGCGCTTACTTGGAAGTCGATAGTCGCTCAAGTAAAAGAGGTTAAAAAGGGTTCATTAGTTGGTTATGGTTGCAGTTATGAAATGCTGAGAGATGGAAAGATGGCTGTTATTCCTGTTGGATATTATGACGGTTATGTACGTGCTCTAAGTAGTCGTGGACAGGTTTTAATTAAAGGAAAAAGAGCACCTGTTATCGGCAGAATATGCATGAATTTGATTATGGTGGATGTCACCGATATTCCAAATGTAAAACTTGAAGACGAAGTAGTTTTAATAGGAAAAGGAATCACCGCTGAAGAACTTGGTGAGTGGAGTAAAACAATTAATTACGAAGTGACTACGAGAATTGGAGAAAGGATCTCTCGAATTTACATTTAACAATTAACATTTAACAATTGATTGAAAAGTCAAATGTTAAAGTCTTGAAAAAAATCATTAAGAAGTCTAAATTGTATGTGCTTGCCCTTTACTTTTTTAATTAAATAAAACAATGAATTTCTACGAAAATACTATTAAAAACATGAATAAGGCTGCGAAGACCATGAATCTTGACCCTGAAACCTTATTAACCCTATCTTCTCCGCAAAAGACGTTGATAGTTTCACTACCTGTAAGAATGGATGATGGAACATTAAAGATTTTTGAAGGTTTTCGTGTACAACATTCTGAACTTCGTGGACCGTTTAAAGGTGGTTTTAGATACTTCCCTGAAGTTAATTTAGATGAAGTAAAAGCACTTGCTACTGAAATGAGTTTCAAATGTGCTGTTGCTGGTATTCCTTATGGCGGAGGTAAAGGTGGTGTTAAATGTAGTCCAAAGGAAATGAGCCAAGGTGAACTTGAAAGACTAACTAGAAAATATGTACAAGCTGTTTATCAGATTATTGGACCTGAACATGATATTCCTGCTCCTGATATGTATACCAATCCTCAAATGATGGCTTGGTTTATGGATGAATACAGTAGACTTTCTAATAAATATCAGCCGGGAATAGTAACTGGTAAACCGATTGAAGTTGGTGGATCACTTGGACGTGGTACCGCAACCGCTCAAGGTGGTGCGTATATTTTGGAGAAATACATGGAAAAGAATGATATGAAACCAGAGGGAACCACTGTTGTTATTCAGGGTTTTGGTAATGCCGGTATGTATGCTGCTGAGATTTTACATGGTATGGGATTCACAATACTTGGCGTAAGTGATTCTAAAGGTGGTATTTATAGTGATAAAGCTATTGATCCTTTCTGTGTACTAAAAGATAAAAAAGAAAAAGGTTCTGTTACCGATTGTGATGAAGGAAAAACTTGTACTAATGAAGAATTACTTGAAAAACCATGCGATATTCTTGTTCTAGCTGCTATGGAAAACCAGGTAACTGAGAAAAATGCCAGTAAAATTAAGGCTAAAATCATTCTAGAACTAGCTAACGGACCTACAAGTGCTGAGGCGGATGCAATTCTAGAAAAAAATAATGTAGTTGTTATACCGGATATTCTGGCGAATTCAGGTGGTGTGACAGTTAGTTACTTTGAATGGGTTCAGAACCAATCTGGATACTATTGGCCAATTGAAGAAGTGGATGCAAAATTAAAAAGAGCAATGGTTGAAGCACTTGAACGTATCTTAGAATTTCAAGAAAAACACAATTGTTCAATGCGTGAAGGTGCCTACATTTCCGCTTTCGATAGAATGGATAAAGCTTTGAAATTGAGAGGTAGTGGAGCTCACTTGAAATGTAAGGTTTATTTTAATAAGTAATTCCGGTTGTGAGACCAATTGTTGGACCAGTCGTGGATTCCACAATTGGTCTCACAATGGGTCCCTCCATTGGATAAAAATAACTATGCTAAAAGATCAAATTATCCAGGACATGACAGCTGCTATGAAATCCAAAGACCCAAGTCTTGAAACTCTTCGTATGCTCAAGGCAGATATTATGAAATATGAAGTAAGTGGTAAAGATATGGTAGCTACAGATGATGTTGTGCTAGATATCTGTAAACGCTCCATTAAGCAAAGAAAAGAGGCTGCAGAAGGTTTTAAGATGGGTGGAAAAAATGATCTTGCTGAAAAAGAGCTTTCTGAAATTGCTGTATTCGAAAAGTATATGCCAGAGCAGATGAGTGAAGATGAAGTTAAGAAAATTGTTTCTGAAACTATCACTCAGATGAATGCTACCCCTGCTGATTTTGGAAAAGTTATGGGTGCAGTTATGGGTAAATGCAAAGGAAAAGCAGATGGAAATATTGTAAGCAATGCAGTTAAGGAATTACTTTCTTAATCACCTTGGATGGCAGAACCAAAACTATCAGAACATTTTAAGTCGCGAAAACCTTCTGCTCTTCGTATTGCCCAAATTGAATTTGAGAAAAGAACTGACAATGTTACTGCGATCAATACTGCTATTGGTAATGTATCTCTTCCTATGCATCCGGCTATGCAAAAGAGGATGTTTGACTTAGGCAGTGCTACAAGTCCGTTTAAAGATGGAGTAGTTAAATATACTACTACCGTTGGAACGGATGAATGTAGAGATGCTTTTTTAAATATTATTAAGGCTAGTAATTGTGATACTAAGGGCTTACATGTGCAGATAACAGAAGGTGCTAGTGAAGCTATGGGATTGATGATACTAGGTTGTTGCGGGCCAGCTGGAACTAAAGAAAAACCATTAATGGTAATAGATGCTTCGTATACTAATTATATTTCCTTTGCAGAAAGATTGGGTAGAAGTGTGGTTTCCATGAAAAGACATTTGGGCGAAGATGGGAAATACAGTTTACCTGATTACGATGAAATTAGAGCAATCGTAAAAAAGTATAAACCCGGCGCATTACTTGTTATTCCATATGACAATCCTACTGGTCACTTTTTTGATCATGAAACTATGGTGGAACTTGCTAAAATCTGCGTTGAGGGAAATATGTGGATGGTAAGTGATGAGGCATATCGTGAATTGCACTATTTAGATCATCCATCTAGCAGTATTTGGAAGATTAGCGAAAAGGAAGCCCCTGGAATTACCGGTAGAAGAATTGGAATAGATAGTGCATCTAAAATTTGGAATGCCTGCGGGCTTAGAATTGGTGCTCTTATTACAGATAATCAGGAATATCACGAAAAATCTGTAGCCGAGAATACCGCTAATTTATGCCCAAATGCGATAGGACAATATATTTTTGGAGCACTTGCTCACGAGAGCAAAGAAGATTTGGATAAATGGTTTGATGGACTTCGAAAATACTACAAAGATATGATGAATAAAGTGACCAAGGGGCTGCGTGAAAAACTCCCTGGTATTATTGTTTCCAATCCAGATTCCTCTATTTATTCTGTGGTAGATGTAAGAAATCTTGTAGGCCCTGATTTTAGTGGTGCGGACTTTGTTCATTACTGTGCCACTAAAGGAAAAGTGGATATGTACGATAAAAAACTGACCTTGCTAGTTGCACCAATGGAAGGTTTTTATAACATTGAAAAAGGTGAAGACAATCCAGGACGTACTCAGTTTAGAATTGCTTATGTACTGCCACCTGAAGAAATGGCGCTTGTGCCAGATTTGTTTGCGGAGTTGTTTAATTCCTATACTCATCCCAGCTCTTAATCTCCAAATCTTCCAATTTATATTTCTCAAGTGAGCGGAATAATGTTTTTACGAATTGGACGTTTGTAAGTAGTGGAATATGCTGATCTACGGCCATTCTTCGGATGCTGTATCCGTCTGTCATTTCATCATGGGCGTATTTGGTTGGAATAACAATTGCCATGTCCACTTTTCCGTCTTTTATAGATTCTTCTATGTTCGGGCTCTTCTTGGTGGATACTTTATGGAGCTTGGTTGATTTGATTTCGTTTTCTTTGAGAAAATTATGTGTGCCTTCTGTTGCGAATAAATTGTAACCAAGCTTTATCATAAGTTTTGCAACGCTTGCCATGCTGACTTTATCTTTTATGCGACCAACGGAAAGTAGAATATTCTTCTTTGGAATCTTGTGACCAACTGCCAGATATGATTTTAAGAAGGCTGCTTCAATATCATTTCCGAAACAAGCTACTTCGCCAGTTGAAGCCATTTCTACACCAAGAACTGGGTCTGCACCCTTCAGACGTGGGAATGAGAATTGAGGGAATTTCACACCAACGTAATCCAGATCTACGGTTTGGTAACGCTTGTTTTTATCGACGTCTCCTAGCATTGCCTTGGTGGCGATTTCGATGAAGTTATATTTGGTTACCTTGGAAACAAATGGGAATGAACGGGATGCACGTAAATTGCATTCAATAACTTTAATTCTGTTTTCCTTAGCCAAAAATTGGATGTTAAAAGGGCCTGTGATATTGAGCTCTTTTGCAATTTGTTTGCCGATTTTTTTAACTCGTCGGAGAGTCTCGAGATAAGTTTTTTGAGGTGGAAGAACTATGGTTGCATCACCAGAATGCACACCTGCATCTTCTACGTGTTCAGAGATTGCGTAAATTAGGACTTTACCATTACTGGCTACTGCATCCATTTCAATCTCACGAGCCCCTACGAGGAATTTGGAGATTACAACGGGCGTTTCGGTGTTTACTTTTACAGCTTTACCTAGAAAATCTTCAAGTTCTTCGTGAGTATGTGCTACCCGCATAGCAGCACCACTAAGCACATAACTTGGGCGCACCAAAACCGGATAACCAACCTTATCTGAGAATTTATAAGCATCTGAAATTTTGGTAAATGCATTCCATTCGGGCTGGTCTACGTTGAGCTTATCGAGTAAGGCGGAGAATTTGTCGCGACTTTCGGCACGGTCAATATCTTTAACGGATGTACCCATAATTTTAACCCCCTCTTTATCTAGTTTTACCGCTAGGTTATTAGGGATTTGACCACCCATGGATACAACCATTCCATTTGGTTTTTCTTTATCGTAGATATCTAAGACGCGTTCTAGACTAAGCTCGTCAAAATACAATTTATCGCATTCATCGTAATCTGTACTTACCGTTTCCGGATTGTAGTTGATCATAATCGCTTCATGACCAGCCTTCATTAAAGTTTTAACCGCATTCACACAGCACCAGTCGAATTCGACGGATGAACCAATGCAGTACGGCCCAGAGCCAAGTACAATGGACTTCTTTTTCTTAGTCGGCTTAAAACTAACATCATCTTTATCTCCCCAATAAGTGAGGTAAAGGTAGTTGGTACGGGCTGGGAATTCCGCAGCGAGAGTATCTATTTGTTTAGCTACTGGAATTACGCCAAGTTTTTTACGATAGGTTCTAACTTTTAGCTCTTCACTGCTAAGTAGATCTGCGATTTGCTTGTCGGAAAAGCCAGATTGCTTCAATTCCCTCATTTTATCGACGCCGACCTTATTCAAACTTTTTAGTTTTTTGGTATTGGTAGATAATTTTTGAATATTCTTAATTTTAGATAAAAACCAAGGGTCTATTCCCGTCATTTTATAAAGTTTCTCGATTGTGTACCCCTTCTCAAATGCCTTTTCCAGAGCGAATATTCGGCGAGGTGTTGGAATTTTAATGGCATTATCTAAGTCGTCGAAATTAAATGGATGTTCTGTAAGACCATAAGCTCCAATTTGGATCATGCGAAGACCTTTTTGTAAGACCTCTTCAAAATTTCTACCAAGAGCCATTACTTCTCCAACTGATTTCATTTCGGTCGAAATTTCTTCACTAACTTTGCGGAATTTGTTTAAATCCCATCTAGGAATTTTAAGTGCGCAGTAATCCAAAGCTGGCTCAAAACAAGCGGAAGTTTTTTGAGTAACGTTGTTTCGGAGTTCTGGGAGAGAGTAATTTAGACCTAGTTTTGCAGCCACGTAAGCCAGTG
>JAHIYT010000182.1 GCA_018814945.1 Patescibacteria group bacterium | reverse complement strand
TTCAGAAAGATTTTTTATTTCATCCCAAGCCTCCCCACCAGCTTCCAAAAAAGCATTACCAAGCTCCTTTAGACCTTCAGTGCCGGATTCTGATGATTTTTTTATTATACTATCTCTGAGCGCTTTACCTTTTTTCGGAGCAAAAAGCATACCAAAGGTAAGACCGCTTACAAGACCAATTATATAACGTCCAATTTTCATAATTTTATTATTAAATTATACTGGATTCAATTTAACAGAAATGGTTTTTGTTATCAATAAGTTTCAGGTAATATACATGTTGCAATTAATCGACAAATCATGTTTAACGAAATTAGACATCCACACTTATTAGGAATCGGAGCGATAATTATTCTTGGTATTATTGCATTTTTTCTTCTAGCCCAAGATGCACAATCTGAAATAAAAATCATTGATACACATGAGCATATTGAAACTATGAATAAAGCCACTGCATTAAAAGCGGCAAATGGAAATCGAAATATAGATAAAACTATCCTGATCCCCTCACCTATTGAAACAATTACATTAAACGGAAATAACAGTTTTACGGATTATAGAAAAAATGTTGATGAAATTTTGAAAATTGCTGAAGCATATCCAGATTCATTCATTCCATTTTGCACAATAAGCCCACTAGATACAGATGCACTGGAATATTTACAGGGTTGTGTAGCTCGCGGTGGAAAAGGGTTGAAATTATATAATGGTCACTCTTATTACTATGAGATATTTCAACAGCCTCTGGATTCCGAAAGGATGATGCCAATTTATGCATATGCAGAAAGAAGCAATCTTCCAGTTCTATTTCATGTAAACATCACAAAATACCAAGATGAGTTAGAAAATGTATTAACAGCATATCCAAATTTAGTAGTATCAGTCCCCCATTTTATGGTATCAAGCGTTGGAGTTGAAAAGGTTGCCGAACTTTTTGATAAATATCCAAACTTATATACCGATGTAAGCTTCGGTTCGCCAGAGTACATGGCAGCCGGCCTTAGAAGAATTGGCAATGACACTGAAAAATATATTGATTTTATAAGTGAATATTCGGATAGAATTTTATTTGGTACCGATATGGTATTAACAGAAATTGAGAAGAAAGATCAAGAATATATGGAGGAAACCTTGGAATGCTACAGGAATATGTTGGAAACAAAGAAATACGTGTGTAGAAGAGCTAACGAATATTATAAAGAATCTGCAGAAGCATACACAGAGAGTTATGAAAATTGTAAACCAAAAGAAGGCGATTTCTGTGCAAGTAAAAAAGAGAAAATGGAATCAAGAACTAGATGGTACGAGGAGACAAAAACATTTAATGGTTTGAATCTTAGTGAAGAAATACTTCAAAAAATCTATCAGGAAAATCCACTCCGTTTCTTAAACGCAAATCAATCCATTTAATTTAATAACACTGAACAGAGGATTCTATATTTTTGATCTAAATCTTAAATCAAAAATCGTTAGTCGATGTTCGTCAATCAGCTAAAATAATCAGCAATTGCCTCACCAAAAGCAGTAGCGGACATCGGTCCATCCGCTGTAATTATCATGCCGTCTTTTTCAACAGCTTTGCCGGTGTAGTTTGCACCTTTCTCTTTTAAATTATTTGCCTCCCCTTCCCAACAAGTTACAGTCCTACCACTAAGTAACCCCGCATTAGCCAAAATAGAAGGTGCTGCGCATATTGCAGTGGTTAATTTCCCTGCATTATAAAAATCCTGAGCTAATTTAAGTGCAACGGGATCATTAAAATATTCAAAAGAACCCGGTCCGCCAACAAATAAAATCGCATCGTATTTATCCACACTCACATCATCAATTAAAAGATTTACTTCGACTTCACTACCAAACTTACCGTGAGCAACAATAGAAGTACTGGCCGTTACCACTTCATGTCCAGCCTCCAAAAGGGCCGTCTTGGAATCCCCATATTCTTTGTCTTGAAAACCTTCAGGAGCAATTATTGAAAGTATTTTAGCCATAATATTTTATATTATTTACTGTGACAATGACCATGACTAATGACAAAATTGTCATCGTTATCGTCATTGTCATTAGAATTAAAGTTGCTCCTTTATAATTCTGGCAAGTTCCTCCCCCACTACCTGCTCAAGTACAACCTGTGGAGCCTCTTTGATTTTATGCACGGAACCAAAATACATCAATAGTTTTTTCTTCATTTTAGGCCCAACTCCCGGAACAGCGTCAAGTCCGGACTTTACCATTTTCTTATCGCGACTTGCTCTGTTATGTTCAATCGCAAACCTATGTGCCTCATCTCTAATTCTTTGAAGTAAGTAACTAGCTTCAGAATTTTTAGAAAGATTAATTGGATCAGACTTACCAGGAATAAAAACTTCCTCCTCTTTTTTAGCAAGTCCAATAATAGGAATATTGAGTCCTTTATCAAACAAAACTTGCTGAGCAGAATTTAATTGCCCCTTTCCACCATCAATTACAATCAAATCAGGACGAGCTTCAAATGATAAATCCTTTTTCTTCTTTTGATAGGCAAAGTAAACTATATCAAGTTTTTCGCCATGAGCCCTCTTAGCAGTTTTTACAGCACGGTCACATTTGCAAAAACGAGCAATTTTATCTAAGAGTGGTTTTGGTGGTTGGTGTATTTCTTCAAAGCCAAATTTTAGATAATAATTCTCAAGCTGTCTCACACAATCCATATAAACACGTTTATGTTTTGAAGCTGATATGACCTTTCTAATCAAATGGTAACCAAGTTTTTTACTGCGCTCCTTCATATCCACCCAAAGTGAGCTAATGTCATCAATTTTTTCGTCTAAGGCATGCGCACGACAAAACCCAATAATTTTCTTCCCCTTTTCCGCTACATAGAATTGTTTTACATCCAGATTATAATCGTTTATTGCTTCTTTTTTGCAGGTATCTTCAATAAATTTAAAGTCTCCCTTTTTTGCCTTCCTAATTTTATATCCATCTGGTAATTGTGCAGGAAGATAATTTAATCTGCGAGTAATAACCTCTTCCATGCTTTTAAAATCATCAACCTTGCCAACTGTCGACCTCAGGCGGAATTGGCGATAATCAGGCTTATATGTCTCACCATTTTTAAACACAACCATACTACCAACTGTTTCGGTTCCGGAAAGATGAGAAATATCATAACATTCAATTCTTTTAAGAGGAGTAGACAGCTTCAAAGCCTTTTGTAAGTCTTCAAGTGCATATTTTCCCTTCTCATCCACCATCCAGCGAACACGTGACTGTTGGGCAAAACCTCTGGCATTTTTTTCTGCAAGTTCAATTAATTTATCTTTCTGCCCAGCCTTCGGATGAATTAGTTTAACCTTGTGGTCTGTCTGCTGGGAAATATATTTTCCAACGACTCCGTGATCATCGGTTTCAATTGAAATAATTACCTCTTTTGGAATATCGGCAGCATAAGAATAATAATCACGCAGAAATGCCTCCATAATTTCAGACGGCGAATCCCCTCCTTCGGATATAAACTTTTCCTGATTAGTCAGTTTACCAGCACGTATCTGAAATAGAACGAAATAATTCTTAGCAAGATCTTCCACATAAGCAATTACATCCCTATCCGGCAGATTAGTATCAGTAATAAGTTGTTTCTCCACAGATCTTTCGATGGAAAGGATATGATCACGAATTGAACCGGCTCTTTCAAACTTCTTTTCATTAGCAAAGTTCCTCATTTGCTTTTTTAGAGCCTCAATCGCAGGCTTATAATTACCACCTAAAAACTCAATTGCCTCGTTTATTTGCTCCTTGTATTCCTCTGGAGTAACTATTCCGGCACATGGTCCAGTGCATCTTTTAATATGATAATCTAGACATGGCCTTTTAGCGACAGTACCTCCAACCTTAACAGCAACTTTTGCACCTTTTAAAGGCGTACTTTTTGAATCAACCGTAATATTTTTTACACTACAGAGTTTAAATATTTTCTTAACGGATTCCATCAACCTCTGAACATCTGTACCACTGGTCTTAGGGCCAAAATATTTAGCTCCATCCTTTTCCAACCTTCGCACAGTCAGAACCTCCGGATATTCCTTTTGAACAGTTACTTTAATATACTGGAAGGTTTTACTGTCTTTTAAAAGAATATTGTATTTAGGCGAAAGTGTTTTAATGACATTGTCCTCCAATATTAGAGCCTCGAGTTCACTATTTGTCTCATTCCATTCAACGGAATTTGCAGACTCAAGCATTTTTTCTGTCTTTATTCCATGTTTTGCAGATGGACGCACATAAGACTGAAGTCTCTTTTTTAAATTCTTAGCCTTACCAACATAAATAACATTTTTGTCTTCATCTAAAAATTTATAAATGCCGGGTGTAGCTGGAGCCTTAGCGATAATTGTTGATAGTTTTTTACTCATACGAAATGATTATACCGATTGTTGAACTATTGTGGAACGAATTGTTGAACTATTGTGGAACAATTATTGTCTTTTCAATCAGTTCAACAATTAGTCCATCCATAAGTCTACCAATTAGTCCAACTATGATAAAATGATGTCATGAATCTTAAAAGAGCGATTTTAAAAACCATTGGTTACTTTGACATTTTCGACTTCCCATTAAAAGCGGAAGAAATTCACGAACACCTATATAACTACCCTAAACCAGTACATATTAAAGAAATTAAAGGAACTCTAAAAGAGATGACAGAAGATGGGAAGATTGAAGAATTAAAAGAATATTTTGTCTTAAAGGGACGAGGTAATATTACTGAAACCAGAAAAACCAGAAAATTTATTGCAGAAAAGTATTGGAGCAGGACAAATATATATGGAAAGTATGTACGTTCAGTCCCCTTTGTAAGAATGGTGGCTATTTGTAATAACCTTTCCTATGACAACCCTAGTGACCAATCCGATATAGATTTATTTATAGTAATCCAGCCGGGTAGAATGTGGTTAGCGAGATTATTGATCACACTAATACTCCACTTTTACGGCGTTAGAAGATATGCAGATAAAATTGTTGGTAGATTCTGCCTAAGTTTTTTTGTTACAACAAATAGCCTAAGTATGGAAAAGCTTCAGATAAAACCGGAAGATCCATACTTGGCCTATTGGACAAAGCTTCTAAGCCCTGTTTACGGAGAAAAGATATATGACAGATTTAAGGAAGAAAATGAAGAATGGTTGGCAGAAAATTATGGGCTTAAGTTTTCAGAAAATGCAAAGAAACATATGGATATTGAAGGTGAAAGCAAATTAAAAAAGATATTTGAGTGGATACTTAACGGATGGCTTGGAAACTTAATTGAAAAATTACTTAAGAAAACATTTAAGAAAAAAACTCTTCATAAAATGAAGCATCTCGGTCCGGAAGCAAATGTAATTGTGAATGACGACATGCTAAAATTCCACAATCACGATAAGAGG
>JAHIYT010000181.1 GCA_018814945.1 Patescibacteria group bacterium | reverse complement strand
GACCATCTATCAAAAATTTAACTCCATACTTTTTTAATTCATCAATTTTTGCGTGAAATGTGTCGTGATATTTCTGTACCCTTTCAAAAATTGTTTCAATAGATGGGAGAGTTTTATAAATTGGTTTTCCATCCAAATCTACACTAACAACAACACCATCATTAGATAGTTTGTATTCCATTTCAATATCGTCAGGTGCGCGGTTAAGGTCAGCTACAAGCCTAGAAATCTTCGCTTTAACAACATGAGCTTTTGGTACATCAAAAATAAGATCAGTATATGGATCACTGTTCCTATGAATTTGCTTATCGGTAAGTTTCATCATACGTCTTAAATCCGCAGGTACGAATGATGAACAATGAGGAATTGTAATCAGTATTGGGTATTTTTCGACTACCATATTTTTATTTTATCATTTCAGATCTCAGATTTCTGAATCCAATTCTAGATTCTAAAATGTAACATGTTCATTCGAATCTGAAATCAGAATTCCAAAATCTGAAATATTACTAGTATCTTATAGAAAAATCTTCAAATTCACCAGTAAAAGTAAGTTTTTCAACATCAACTTTTGTTACTTCCGATGTACTTGGACCACTATGGCACCAGTCTATTAAATCGTTTATCTTATTCTCTGGACCTTCGGCTACAACGTCTACCGTACCATCTGCATTATTTGCAACCCATCCCAGAATATCACCAAGCTTTTCCGCTTTCTCTTGAGTATGAGCACGAAAAAAGACCCCTTGGACTTTGCCGTGAATTTTTAGATGAATACGTATCATATTTCCGGTTGCTGATCCGGTCGCCTATCCTGTTGCCTATCCAGTTGCTAAATTTAGCTACTGGATTAGCCATTGGATCAGCTACTGGATAAGCCACGGGTTACGTAATAAATTAAATAAAGAATAACAGTAATTACAATAAAATCAGTAAGTAGATGAATTTCGGTAAAATATGTAGTAACAGTTTTTAGAAGTTCCGTTGGTCTAAATAAAACGTCCCAACTGTTATAACGTGAATATAGCCCAAACATTACAGCAATTGTTGTAATTGGTATCACGAATATTGGTAGAGCCGTTGCATAAGCCTTTCCACACATCGACCTAAAAAGTTTCTCCATCTTATTTAGTGCGTAGTAAAAAGTTGGAATACCAATCGCTGCGTATACGAAAAAGAACATAACTTTCCAGCTACCATCTAAACACACTCTATATTTATCAAAATCATCACAATAATTCACCAAATGTCTGACTATCATAAACAGGTAAGCAGTATTCGGGAAAAAGAAAAGCCAGAATAGAAACAGTAAAACAAAGGCTATTTTTTGATTTCCCAATTTCTCCCACCCCCTTTTACCAACTCCTTTTGTCATGTAATAAGCAACAATGCACGGAATAAGCGCAAGGAAAATATTCCACGGAACCATTATCAGATTGTAGCCATGGATGTTGAGTTGTAATAAAGCTTCCATTTTGTAAATTGGAAATTGTGAATTGTAAATTATTTGACCGTAACTGACTTAGCAAGATTCCTTGGCATATCAGGATCAAGTCCGCGTAATACAGAAATATAATAAGCAAGTAATTGGGTTGGAATAATGTTTACAAGAGGGGAGGCGATTCCAACATCCGGCACCTTAATCCAGTCATCAAATACATCGTGTTTGTCCGGGCTAATACCAATAATATGTGCACCGCGAGCCTTAAGCTCTATGGTATTATTTATAATATCCTTTTTTACTTCGTCATTTGCAATTAACGAAATACAAGGAGTACCCTCTGTCACCAATGCAATAGGTCCGTGTTTTAATTCTCCGGCAGCAAAGCCCTCTGCATGAACATAAGAAACTTCTTGAATCTTAATCGCCGCCTCAAGTGCCATTGGGTAATTTTCTGCTTTACCTATTATATAAGTATTCTCCTGATCCTTAATTTTCTCTGCCACCTCTTTAATATATCCAATAAACCTCGGATTAAGCATATCGTTAATTTGCGATGCAACCTCAGCAAGTAGCCTTCTTCCTTCCTGAAGTTCACCAATCATAGCTGTTGCAATCAAAATAAGTAATGCCATCTGAGATGTTGCAGCTTTTGTAGATGCCACTGCTTTTTCTGGTCCAGCTTTAATATGAAGTGAGAAATCAGATTGTCTGGCAATAGTGGAACCTTCCACATTTACGATGGAAAATACCTTACACCCCTTAGCTTTTGCTGCCTCCATAGCCTCCAAAACATCGGCCGTTTCCCCGCTCTGAGAAACAACAATAAGCAAGCTTTCCGGCCTTAAAAAGTGATGATAAACAGGAAATTCAGAAGATGGTGCAAAATTTACATGTCTATTTGCAATAATTGAAAAAAAGTATTCCGCCGCCATGCAAACTTTGCCAGCAGTACCACAGCCGGATAAAAAACAGCCACGAGAATTTTTAATCATCTGCGCAATATGCATAATTTCATCAGTGTCCTGATTTATTGCACGAAGAATGGTCTCTTTTTGCTCCATTATTTCTTTGAGCATATAGTGGTCATATTCGCCTTTCTCTGCGCTTTCCGCTTGCCAGTCTATATTCACTAAACGCTTTTTAATCGGCTTGCCGGTGGTCAAATTTATAAATTCAACTCCGCCGTCAATAATCACCATTTCATTATCATCCAGATAGTTCACATTCTGTGTGTATTCCAAAAATGCAGGGATATCAGATGCCAAAAAGTATTCATCTTCTCCGACTCCCAAAATAAG
>JAHIYT010000180.1 GCA_018814945.1 Patescibacteria group bacterium | reverse complement strand
TGATCATCCGCGCCTTCAGGGTACATCAATTGGATATATATCATATCCAAATCCAAATCTTAAAAACGATATTCCAAATTCTCGGTTTTATAAATACGATAAATTAATCCGAAGGCGCGATGACGTCATCGCGCCTGAAGGGATAAATATGATTTATAAAACCTCCGGCAAACTCCAACAATCTGTTACCAAATCTCAGTACATTCAAAAAATTAGACAGGTAAAGGAACTACTTGCAGCTGGTGAAATCTATCAGCTAAATTACGCAATACGTTTCCGTAAAAAGTTCGAGGGTAGTCCATACGCTTTATTTTTAAAACTTACCGAGGCAAATCCCGCTGATTTTGCTGCATACATAAATTGCGGAACATTTCATATAATCAGCTCTTCTCCAGAACGTCTTTTTAAAGTAGAAAATGGAAAAATAATCACTCAACCAATAAAAGGAACCGCCCGCAAAAGCGGGAATTTCCAATTTCCAATTTCCAATTTGCAAAAAGATAAAAACCTCACAAAACTAATAAATAGTGAAAAAGAAAGGGCGGAGTTGGATATGATTACCGATTTAGAGCGAAATGACGTCGGCAAAATCTGTAAATTTGGAACGCTAAAATTGGCTAAAGAAAGGGGAATACTAGAATTAAAAAATATCTGGCACACCTACTCTCAAGTCGAAGGTCAATTGGAGTCCGGACTCCAAACCAGCGACATAATTTCCGCCATGTTCCCAGGTGGATCAATTACCGGTTGTCCCAAAAAACGTGCAATGGAGTACATCGAAAAGCTAGAAGGTCTTCCTCGTAATATCTTTACGGGGAGTGTTGGCTATATTTCGAATGGGGGATCACATAGGGGATCGTATAGAAGATCGGATAGGATCAATACTATCTCCAACTCGACTCCCAACTCGACCTTCAATCCGAACATGGACTTCAACATCTGTATTCGTACCGCCCTAGTTCATGACAGTTACATAGAATACTGGGCTGGTGGAGGAATAGTCGCAGATAGTGACCCCGAAAAAGAATATGAAGAATGCATGTTGAAAGCGGAGCGTTTTTTGAGTATACTTTAAAAGGAAAAGGGCTTTAGCATTTAATGGGCTAAGGACATGATAATATCAATTGACGGCAAAATCGTAGAAGAGAAAAAGGCTAAGTTTCCTGTAACAAGCGAAGCATTCCTTTTTGGTTACGCAGTTTTCGAAACCATCCGTACATATAATAAAAAGGTGTTTAGATTAGATGACCACTTGGCGCGTCTTTATATGTCTGCCGATGTTATTGGTTTTAAGCCAAAGTGGACCTTAAGTAAAACGTTTAAAGAAGTTTGTAAGGTACTTGAAAAAAGCAAATGGAGTGAGGCAAAAATTAGAGTAATCCTCACAAAAAACAATTTGATAGTAATGATGGAACAACTCAAAAAGAAACCTGAAGTTATGTATAAAAAAGGCGTGAAGCTCGTTTCATTCCATGGCAAAAGAAATATCCCTCATGCCAAAAAACTTTCCGATGCCTTTTGCTATTTAGCTAAACAGCACGCTTTAAATTGCGGTGCATATGAAGCGCTTCTTGTTGATTCAAGAACATATATTCGCGAATGCGCTTATGCGAACATCTTCTGGGTAAGTGGTGGCGTTGTGCACAGTACAAATAAAGAAATTCTATTCGGCATTACCCGAGAAACCGTTGTGGAACTCGCAGGAGAATGTGTCTTTAAGGGGATAAAATATAAGTCTTTGTTAAATGCAGATGAAATTTTCATCACCCAAACGACAAGTGGCATATTGCCTGTGGTAGAGGTTGATGGGCGTAAAATCGGTACTGGTCGTCCAGGCCCTGTCACAAAAAACTTGATGAAGAAATTTCAGAAGTTAGTCTGGGGAAAATAATGGATTTCAGCAAACCTCAAATCATGGGCGTTGTTAATGCCACACCTGATTCTTTTTCTGATGGTGGTGATTTTTATAATATTGAAGACGCAAAGAGTCAGATTCAAAGTTTAATTAAGCAAGGAGCAGATATAATTGATATTGGAGGAGAATCAACCGGTCCCGGATCATCTGACGTAAGTTTAAAAGTGGAAATGAATCGAGTAGCTCCCATAGTTGATTATATTGCAGAAAATAAATTGACCGAAAAAGCTCTCTTTTCAATTGATACATACAAAGCTCCTGTAGCCAGATATGCACTTGAACACGGTTTTCAAATTGTAAATGATGTCACAGCCCTACGAGGAGATCCAGATATGATTGATGTTCTAGTTGAATATGAACCATATATTATTTTAATGTATTCCAAGGACGCCACTCCTCGTACAACTTCAGAAAAAATTGAATATGACGATGTTATTGCCAGTATAAAAACTTTTCTAATAGGTCGAATAGTTGAACTTGTTGATGCGGGATTCCCAGAAGACAACATTATTATCGATCCGGGCATGGGGATGTTTGTAAGTGCTGACCCAAAATATAGTTTTGAGATAATCGAGCGATTGCTGGAGTTAAAACAGCTCAGTTATCCAATCTGCATCGGTGTATCACGCAAATCTTTTTTAGGTGGAAAACTAGAAGATCGCGAAAAACCTTCAGTCGAATATAGTCTGAAAGCTCTGAAAAACGGGGCGAGCATAATTCGCACCCATAATGTAAACAAGCTAAAAGAATCTATCTAATTATTCAGAGCTAAGCCCATGCTCTATTCTTGATCGACCTACTCTCGATAGCTCATCTGATTCTTCAACAAAGCTACTTGGAGATAGGCTATCTACACCAAGTTTGCCCACATACGCTCTTTGGCATGGGGCAGAATTAATTTCATCCATATCAGCCTGAGATAACATATCAAAAGCAGCAACATTCAGAGGACTAACTCTTTTGCGTCTACTTCTTGTGGTTTCTGCTTCTTCAACTTGTCTTGCAAGATCAGTTGATTCTGCAGGATCGAAATGCTTATGATAAAGGTCTTTATTCATGATATGAGGGATTATATGAATTTAAAGTTTCCACAACTTCTCACGACCAGAATTCATCAATTCCTCTACTTGAGCAGGGGTAACATTTCTTGAATCAAGACCTGGTATTGCATCAATACTTTCTGCTCTAGCGAGTGCGAAAAAATCGTTACAACCAGCAGATGTATCAAATTCTGGATCATTAAAATATATCCATTCCTCAGCTGTTGTTGGGGCTTTTTTCATTGTCATGGGGGGCATTAAAAAATAAGAGGGCGTACGAGGGAATTTAGTGCTATATTATACTTCATAGGGTTTTTACGTCAAGTTTTATTTTTTTATTTTTGTAATATTATAAAAAACCTCTAAAATGTACCCATGCGTATATCAAAAGAATTTACATTCGACTCGGCTCACTTTTTAAAAGACTATCACGGAAAATGTGAAAATTTACACGGCCATACATACCGTATGCGGGTTACCATAGAGGGCGACATGCAGGCAAATGGTCTTGTTATGGATTTTGCTGAACTTAAAAGAATAGTTAATGAGAAAGTAGTAGACGTTTGGGATCATGCAAACATTAATGACACTCTAGAACACGCTTCTGTAGAAAATATGTGTGTTTGGGCATGGGATCAGCTCAAGCCAGAACTACCAAATCTCACTGAAATTCGAATATGGGAAACCGCCAACTCATTTGCCATCTATGATGGCAGATGAAGAACTTATAAAACAAGAAACTAAAAAACATTTGTTATTTAGTTTCTAAGTTCTTCAGTTCATAAGTTAATCAAAAATGAACAATACTTCACCAAAAATCACAGCATATCTCTCATTAGGATCTAATATGGGTGATCGCTTAGATTACTTAGATGCCGCTAAAGAAAAATTAGCAAATCATCCAGAAATCGATATCGAAGACGAATCTCAAGTTTACGAAACAGAACCATGGCCAAAAGATAGTACTGAAGATGATAGACATCCATATAATGAATCTGGACAAGAATGGTTTTTGAATCAGGTTGTTAAAATTAAAACCTCACTTGACCCCGTAGAATTACTAGATGAAGTACAGGTAATTGAAGATGACCTTGGAAGAACTTCGAAACATCATTGGGCTCCACGTGAAATCGATATAGACATCTTACTATATAATAACGAAATTATTGATTCACCTGGACTTCAAATACCTCATAGACATATAATGGACCGCCGGTTCGTTCTTGAGCCACTGGTAGAGCTTGAGCCGGAATTAGAAGATCCAAGAACAGGACAAATTTACAAATATATTCTGGATAACATGGATGATGATCGCGAAGTAATAGTATTTTTATAATCAATAGGTAAATCCTTCCTGATCACAAAAATTTTCTTCTTAAATTTTTGCATCAGGATCCTTATTTCATTCGGCCTTATGGCCTCCATTCCATTCGGAACGGATTTCTCGCTACTAAACATGAACCAAGAAAAAATTGAACAGTTAATTAAGCAACTAATCTCCGAAATAGGTGATGATTCATCGCGAGAAGGTTTGGTAGACACTCCTAAGCGTGTAGCTAAAAGTTTTGAGAAGCTATATGGAGGATATGGAAAGGATCCAAAAAAACTAATCACAGTCTTCGATAATGAAGGATATGACGAAATGATTATCGCAAAAGACATAGATTTCTATTCAATGTGCGAACATCATATGCTTCCATTTTTTGGCAAAGTCTACATCGGTTATATTCCAGATGATAAAATTGTTGGTCTTTCCAAAATGCCGAGGATGGTAGAAAACTTTTCTCGTCGTTTACAAAATCAGGAACGCCTAACCAAACAAATTGCTGATACTTTAATGGACTTATTACAACCAAAAGGTGTTGGAGTAGTTATAGAGGCAACTCATTTATGTATGAAGGCCCGTGGAATTGAAAAGCAAAATTGTGAAATAACAACATCATCATTCACAGGTCTTTTTAAATCAAACTTGAATACAAGGAGTGAGTTTTTGAACCTGATTAAATAAATCTATTTTTTCAGTACTAATACCTGGCTCACCCAAACATCATCACCTTCGGTAACAAGAACATCTTCTTCTATACCAAAGGCTAATTCTTCAGCTGCCTTGCGAACGTGCCTTGGAAAATGGTTGTAACACTGTATGGTATATTTCCCCTGATTATCTTTTAGTATCATTGGTTTTCGAAAGTGAATATTCACCAAAACTACTTTTCCGTCATCTTTTAAAATCCGATAGCACTCATCCAAGAACTTATCGACTTTTTTCAGGTGCACCATCGCAAGCGTAGAAAAAACCACATCAAAAGTATCATCCTCAAAGGGCATATCTTCCATATCACCAATAACTGTTTCAATCATTGGCTCTTTTTGCTCGAGTAAATAAAGCATATCCGGTGAAATATCCAATGCCGTCACATCTGCACCGGCATTATGTAAACGAACAGAAAGGCGCCCTGTGCCAGCACCGGCATCGAGCACCTTTTTGTCTTTTGATTCTTCTATATAAGGTTTTAAATAGTCTTTTTCAAAACTATCCCAGTATTTCTGTAATTCATCATACTCAGCGGCATAACGCGCATACCCCTCTTTCGGTGGTAATCCTCTATTCATAACTTGGGATAGTAATTTCCATAACTTCTCCATCCGGGCTGGTAATTGTCATTTTTCGATCTTCCATTTTTACATTACCAGTTCCTTCCTCAGTAGGAACGGACATTTCGAAAGTATCTTCATCCTCAACATCCATGGTAGCACCGCCGTATGGAGTATTGAATTTATAAGTTTCACCTCTGAATTTTCCGATTGATCCCATTCCATATCCACCAAATAAAGGAGCAGTAACCATTCCAATTAGCCCCATAATAACTATACTAACTATTATTGTTCCAATTGCTCCACCAGTAGTTAATTTGTGGACAGCCTTTAAAATTACAAATACAAGAGCAAGTGACCATAGTGCGGAAATTAATCCAAGCATTGGTATTAAACTAATCCAGCTTACTATTACCGCAAACCCTAAAACTCTGAAAAAGGCATCATGAGCTCCACTACCTTTAAATATTTTTTGAGCAACAAAACTCATTACATAGATTCCAACAACCATCATAATCACCTGAAAAAGAGACATTAAGAGCCCAGTAGTAAGTGCGGGCTTAACCCATGATGAAAAGAATTGTTGACCTAAAAAGCTTAAAAGAGCTGCAACAACTATAATTAGAAGCGCAGATTTAGTTTTACTTTTGTCGCTTGCAACGTGATGCATGTCTGCCTGCTTAAAAAAAGCGACCTGCATTGCAGTTTTCACGTCATCTAAAAAAGATTGATTGTGCATTATATTTTTGTTTAAGAAATAACTGGGATCAGTTTAACGAATTTTTAGGTATAATGGAATTCTTTTATGAAAATCTGAAAATCTGAAAAAAAATTTTCAAGTTTTCAAGTTTTCATAAATATCGTATCGTTAGGGCATGGATATACTAAAAGTAAGTAATCAGCAAATTCCAATCTCCATTCGCAAAAGTGATCGCGCACGCCGACTAACTCTAAGAATGCACGCGGAAGATGGAACATTCGAACTAGTGGTGCCAAATTTTGTCATGAAATTCGAAATAAATCGATTTTTAAAAGCCCACATTTCTTGGATAGAAAAACAATGGTCTACAATCGA
>JAHIYT010000179.1 GCA_018814945.1 Patescibacteria group bacterium | reverse complement strand
TTCTCTTACTCCATAAGATTCTCCAACAACCATATAATCACCGGAAATATCCACTTCATTACCAAAACCTGTGTCTGCACCTACGTCTGTATTTTGAATCTTTTTTAGTGGTTCCCAATATGAATAATTTCTTTTGTAAACGTATACATAATCGGTGCCTGGAGCTGCAAATACTGCATAATCTCCATCTACAGTTACATGATTTCCGAAAAGATCCGGTTTTGCTGCACCATCGATTTCTCTTTCATAAAACGGAAGTACTCCGGCGGCTTCGGTGCTTACAGGACGCATAATTGATACAAAAAATACTGCCATTAATGTTGCGCCGAACAAAAATGCCAGTTTGGTGATGATATTTTTAGACATATCTTTTATATTTATTTTCTTTCTAAAAGTGTATCATTTTTTCAGGCAAAGCAACACAAAAAATCGAAAAAATTAAAGAGAGGTTTTTCTGTTTGATTACGCCCTTCCTTTATTATTTTCCTTCCTTCATTTTTTCCTTAATTTCCTGTATTTCATCAAGCAACTTTCTAAAGTCTTCTTTCGGCATAATACTTGTTCCAACTAAACCAAGTTTTAGGTTATACTCTTTCTTTTTTAAAAGTCTGTTTAAGTACCAGAACCCACCGAAGAAATATAGAAGCATTATTGGTATATGAAGCGGTATGCCTATAAGAGTTATGTTGATCGTTAGAACGAAGTCATAAATTGCGTGCAGAAACATTGCGGAGAAGAGCCCGATTACTAGCATCTCATCGTGATAAACGGCTGATTTTTTGAGGTGCAAAACTCGTTTCAGGAATTGTAAAACCGGATGAGACTTCTTTTTCATATGCTGGATTTTGAGCATTGGAGAAGCGAAGTATGACATTCCAAAGTAGTAACCAAGTAGGCCGGAGCAAAGCACGTGAACCATAGTGACAATGGTTACTCTGAATATTGCGAATACAAAGAATGAACCGGTGGAAAGATTTCCCCATTGATTACTGAAATAAATGATGTTTTCTAAAAACGCAAAACCAAGGGCACTAATAATGGCGAATTCAATTACATCGTCGATTGATTTAAAAAATCTATGACCAATTATCTTCATAATCCAGAACTTCAAGAATTCTTCCATTACACCGACTCCAATGAAACTTAAAAAGAGGGCTAGTTGCGGACTTTCGGAAAAAAGTGTTGCCAAATTTGCCCTAAAGTCGACCGGATTTACCTTAAAGAAGACTAAGTTAATGGTTTCATCCCAATATCCTTGATAAACCAGGATTAATCTTGCCGCTATCATACCACCAATAAATATCGCCGCTACTACCCATTTATTTTCGTGATGTTTGCGTAAAAAGAGATATAACCAGACGACAGCTGGAATTATGGCGAGGAGGAATACTATGATGTGCTTAATTTCTAATCCCATGTTTCCGGTTGTGGCTCATGTTGTGGCTCATGTTGTGGCTTATGTTGTAGTCAACTATCGGAGCCACTATCGGAGCCACTATTGGTTAAATAAGTTCAGAAGTAATATAGTGTGTTCCAAGACTTTCAGGACGAGCGAGACATGCCTCTATTATTTTATAACACACAAGTTGACGATGTTGCACTCGATAATCTCGGGCAGGAATTTCTATAAGCTTCTTCTTTGCTTTTTTTAAACCATCCATTGTTCTTACAATACCAACATACTTCCACATAATCTTCCCAATTCTTTGTGCATAGGCTTTCGTTTGGGCAATATCTTCCATAACCATTTCTGGGATTTCCAAATTTGGAATATCTAGTGATTTAGAGGCGTCCATTGACTGACTTCTTTCTAAGGTGCTTGCTATAGCTTTTGAAAATACCACTGCTTCGAGCAAAGAATTGGATGCCAATCGATTTGCTCCGTGAACGCCTGTGCAAGCCACTTCTCCGACGGCAAACAGGCCTGGAAGATTGGTCGCACACCTTAGGTCAACCGGGATTCCACCACATGCATAATGTGCAACCGGAGTGATTGGAACAAGATCAGTCGTTAAATCAAAACCATATTCCTTTACTCTTTTGTAGATATTTGGAAATTCTTTTTTGAGTTCTTTTGCATCTGTGTGACGCATATCCAGATACACCGGACCACTCATCTGTTCAAAGAAAATAGCCCGAGCAACCAAATCGCGAGGAGCTAATTCCCCTCTTTTGTCGAATTGAAGTAAGAACTGTTCGCTATTCTGATTAACAATCCTCGCCCCAAATCCACGAAGTACTTCAGAAAGAAGGAAATATCTTCCATTATCCGGTTTATCCAATGCCGTTGGATGAAACTGAACAAATTCAACATCTTTTAACTCAAGACCTGCGTTCACTGCAAGTGCCAGGCCATCTCCTCCGGAACCGAGCGTGTTTGTTGTACGACCAAATAACTGCCCGTAGCCACCAGTTGTGAGGATTGTGTTTTTGGCCAAAAATGGTTCTAGCTCACTTGCTTCTCCTTTTCGAACGAAAGCCCCAAAGCATTCGCCATTTTTTACAATCAATTCCGCTGCATCTGCATCCTCTACAATTGTAATCTTCTTTTCTTTGCGGACGACTTTCATTAATTGATCCAAAATATCCTGACCAGTAAAGTCACTTGTTCGCCAAACACGAGGACGACTGTGTCCACCTTCCATTACTGGTTTTTCTTGAAACTGAACTCCAATTGACTCCAGAAATCGAATAGCTTTTGGACCATTTTCCACAAGATATTTAACGGCTGATTCTTTACAGTGTCCTGCACCGGTTTTAAGAGTATCTTCGATATGACTTTCAAAACTATCTTCTTTTTCC
>JAHIYT010000178.1 GCA_018814945.1 Patescibacteria group bacterium | reverse complement strand
AGTTATTAAGTTAATTATTACAATAGTAAGTGTATAGATTTTTTTCTATTGGGGCAAATATGATTTTATAAAATTGATGTCCAGAATGGAATGCTAATGATTGATAATATTGTACTCATAACAATTGCTCGAGCTATAAATCCTTTATTCAACTTATAAATATCTGCAAGAGCGAATGGTGTAATAGCTAGTGGCATTGCAGCGATTACAACTGATGTGGAAAACTGGCTCATATCTAATCCAAATAATTTTATTCCAAAAAATAATAATCCCGGTATTGCCATTAAGGTCATTAATGAAAATAGAAAAACAGGTATCCATTTTTTAGGTTCTCCAATCTTAGATCTTCCAATAAATAATCCAATCACAACAAGTACAACTGGTGTTACAGAAGTTGCCAGCATATCAATTGATTTACCCAAGATATCCGGAATTTGAATATTCAGACCAGCAACTACCAATCCTAAGAATACGGATATTAACAATGGATTTTTTATTAAATCAGAACTTATTTTTTTAATGACATGTTTGTGACTTCTCATTTGAGTGTAGTCCAAGAATCCAATTCCCACGGTAAATATCCAAAATAGATAAACGGCCACTATTAAGCTACCAACTGGTAAAACTCCCTCACCAAAAATTTGAGTTAGAGTTGGAAAGCCAAGATATGCAGCATTACTGAAACCCAAACATATAAAGAAAGTTCTAAAATTCTCAGGTGTAAGCCTGATTATTTTACCTATTATATAGGCGAGTAAAAAACTACCAACTAGTAACAAAGAGTTTGCAGATATCAAATGTAGTTCCTCACTAAATACAAAATGCATTTGGGAAAGTGATAAAAATATTAATGCAGGAAGTCCGATTCTCAGTGCAAAATTATTTAGAACAGGGGACCATCTCTCATCAGCAATTTTTGTTCGTTCCAAAAGAGCTCCTACAAAAATTACTAAGAAAAGAGGCGCGATTGCAATTAGTACGTTGATCATTTTGAATTAATTATTAATTTTATTCTTCACCTTCCAGAGGTCTTATTGTCCAATCTACGCTTCCATTGGAATCTGTATATTGTCCTAAAAAAACATCTGGATCATTAGTCGCAAAAACTCTTACTTGAATATTTCCTATTTTTTCTCTTTCCTGTGAGTCGGTTATTAAATACTGCCTAATTGCTTTGTCAGTATTTGGATTTACAGCAAATTTTTCCATTAATATTTCAATCATTTCAATTTCACTTCCCACAAGCGATTCAAATGATGGTAGGTTTTGCAGAGGAGTACTAGCTTCAAATTCTTTCACAAATTCGACTGCATCATTTAAGTCCGTCTTAAATGCTTCCAATACCTCTGGATCAATCTCTGGTGTTGACGGTCCTTCTATTCCCATAAATATTTGTTTCAGTTTTGTTTTAGTGTAATGCTTTTTGATGCGGAGGGCAAATTGGTGTATTTAAAAAACTGAAGGCGACGTTATATAACTTCGCCTTCAGTTTTTATTTATTCTGATAATCTACATTCCCATTCCCATTCCTCCCATACCACCCATTGGTGGCATCATAGGTTCTGGTGCTGGAATTTCAGCAACTGCAGTTTCTGTTGTTAAGAACATTGCAGCGACTGAGGCTGCGTTTTCTAGTGCAGAACGAGTTACTTTTTTAGGATCAATAATTCCAGCTTTAAACATATCTACAAGTTGTTCAGCCGGTTTTAGTTTGATGTCGATAGTTGCATCGTAACCCATTGTTTTACTTTTTTCCCAAGATTTTTGTAATTCACTTTGGATAACATTTCCATCCACTCCTGCATTTTCTGCAATTTGATTAAGTGGATAGGCAAGAGCTTTTTTTACAATCTCTGCTCCAAGTTGCTCTTCTTCTGATTGGAATTTTTTAGGGTCGATTTTGTTACTTGCTTGCAGGATTGCTGCACCACCACCAATTACAATACCTTCTTCCATAGCAGCGCGGGTTGCAGAAAGCGCATCTTCGATACGGTGCTTTTTTTCTTTTAATTCAATCTCTGTAGCAGCACCTACTTTAATAACTGCAACTCCTCCGGTAAGTTTTGCAAGACGTTCAGCAAGTTTTTCTTTGTCAAAATCAGAACTTGCGTTACTAATCTCTGCCTTGATTTGATTAATGCGATCTTTGATTGCTTCAGCCTGCCCCCTTCCTTCCACAATAGTGGTGTTGTCTTTACTTGAAACAACTTTTCTAGCATGTCCAAGGTCATCAATAGTGGCATTTTCCAGCTTTAAACCGACTTCTTGACTAATAACACGGCCACCTGTAAGAATTGCGATATCCTGCATCATTGCCTTTCTTCTATCTCCAAACCCCGGAGCTTTAATAGCAAGTGTGTTGAATGTCCCCTTAAGTTTATTAACAATAAGAGTTGCAAGAGCTTCACCTTCAATATCTTCCGCAATAATTACTAAGTTCTTTTTTCCGGCTTGTGCCATACCTTCTAATAACGGAAGAATTTCCTGAATACTTCCAATCTTTTTATCGGTAAGAAGAATCAGGGCACTTTCGTAAGAAGCTTCCATGCGAGCTGGATCGGTCACCATATAAGGTGATATATAACCGTTATCAAATTGCATACCTTCTACCATGTCGATAGAAAGCCCCATTGTCTGACCTTCCTCGACTTGTACAACTCCATCTCCACCTACTTTTTCAAAAACTTCTGCAATCAATTCACCAACTTCTGGATTTTGAGCAGAGATTGTAGCAACTTGCGCCATTTCCTCCTTGGTAGTTACCTCCTTCTTTATTTTATCCAGTTCATTTATAACAAGTTTCACGGCTTCTTCAATACCTTTTTTAAGCAGCATCGGGTTTACCTTGTTTGTTGTGATGTGATGCATGCCCTCTTTAATAATTGCATGAGCAAGAACGGTTGCCGTAGTTGTACCGTCACCTGCGACGTCGTTAGTCTTGTTTGCAACTTCTTTTACAAGTTGTGCGCCCATGTTTTCAAAAGGATCCTCAAGATCTATTTCACGTGCGATTGAAACTCCATCGTTTGTAATTGTTGGAGCACCATATTTTTTTTCAAGTAGAGCGTTGCGCCCTTTTGGACCCATGGTAACGCGTACTGCATTATTAAGCTTTTCGATACCATCGAGTAGTTTTTGACGAGCTTCGTCTGAATGCATTAACTGTTTAGCCATTTTCTTATGTGTTAGAGATTAATATATTATTTGAGATGAAAATTTGAAAATTATGTTTACTTCTGCGATGTAATTAATTTGTCTTACTTTGGTGAGGAAGTTAAACTTGAAAACTTTTTGCTAAGTGACTGGTTCTCATTTTCAAGTTTTCAAATTATTTTACAATTGCGCGGACCGATGTCATTTCGACGATTTTGTATTCAACTCCGTCTACTTTTACATCTTCACCGCTGTAGCGACCGTATAAAACTTTGTCGCCAACTTTCATCTCAATTGGAAGTTCAGTTCCGTTTGAACTGATGTTTTTTTCCGCAACTGCGACAACTTCACCTTCGGAAGGTTTTTCTTTGTTTGCAGTATCTGGAATAACAATCCCACTCTTTGTTACCTCTTCGGCTTCTAGTGGCTTGATTACAACATAACCATTTAACGGCTTAATTTTCATGACTTTTATTGATTAAAAAGTAATTAGCACTTTAGATTATTGAGTGCTAATTCATCTTATCAAATCTTGCAAGTGAGTCAATAAAAGTAGCTTTGACAATTTAAAAATTTCCTGTTAAAATTCACACCTGTGAATGTTGCTCCTTCACAATTTTTTTTGTCTCTCTAAATCTGTTTTTAAGTTTTAAAATCAGTTTCGGGGAGACGGCTTCCCCCATTTGCCCATTAGACGAGGTTTGAGTCGTCTAGAAGGAGTTCGAGATGCAAGAAACATCTTTGGTAATTACTCAACCAAGAGAAGGCATATTGACCTTTTCTATGAGGGGTCTGTCCTTCGGTGTTTCCGGAAAAGAGCTAATACTCTCATGTTCCGGAATCAAAGCTGAGGAATTGCTTTTATGGATGTCTAAGGTTTGCGCTGGAGGTAAACCCTCTTATGTAGAACCTGGCGGAGAGGTCTTTACTGCCCTTGCCACATTTGAATACACTCCTGTTGTTAAAGACAGCAAAGTGAAGTTCACTACCGATGGTCGTGTAAGAATCTCGGTCTGGCTGAAAGGTAATAAGCTCTCGAAATTCATGAAGCTTTCCGAACTCAACAAAGCGGTGGAAGCAGTGACTTCCCAGTAGTACGGAGCCTACGGGTCTCCACACTCGAAAAACCACAGGGGGCGCTTGGCTTAGGCTGAGCGTCCCTGACTGTGTTTATTTAATCAAAACAAAACCTTCTGCGCTCACACCATCATCAAAATAATGTTTGACCCAGGTAACTGCGTCGAATTTTTCAAGAAAAGGTGCTAACAGCATTCCGTATGGATGATTTGAGAAGATTGGAATCGTTTTTTGAACGTCTATAAATGTAACCTCGTCGCTAACTTTGCTTAAGTTACCAATTGTTTGCCTAAATGGCTGGTATTGAGAAAGTACGTTGGTAGGCGTGCTACCTAAATCAATTGCATCTATTACTCCCTGCCTTTTATTTGTGATAATAATTAATTCGTCAGTAGTTGTGTAACAGAATCCAGAATTAGTTCCCTTAACTTCCATACAATTAATTTCATATCCTTCATATTTTTCTGTACTTTCATCTAGCTGACTTGAGTCTGCAACCAGTTCTCTGCTTTCACTTCCATCAGGTAAGGTTACCACATGAAGTCTTGGCGCGAATTTAGCTGCAAGATATCTAAATCCTTTCATCATTTTTTCTAACTTTGCGTCAACAAAGTCTTGATCATCATGAGAAAGAATAAGGGATAGATTCATTTCATCATCTTCTCCAAGCGCAATGGCAATGGCGTATTCACCTTCAAATAATGGATATAGGTCATTTCTTAAGGTCACCTGGTCTCCAAACACATTACTTACTTGTGCTCGTATTAGGCTTTCTAAAATAACTCCGTAGGCTGGATTCAAGTTACTAATAGTTTCCAGTGTATTTAACCACTCATCACTTAAATTTGCTCCACCTATATATAGAGCAACATCATCTGATTTAATATAGTCAGTTAAGTTAAATGCAAATTTTGTGCTGTCACTATAACCTGAACCAAGTGGAAGTAAATTCTTATTTAAATTAAGAAAGGTATTGAAATGAAATCCGTTTTGCTCCTTTCTTACAGTTATTGCAAAGTGGTCGATGGCATACTTTAAAGGCTCGATAATATTGCTTACGGCCATGTTTTCACTTTCTAATGCCTGGAAGTTTATGTACCCTGTCATCCAACTTTGTCTTGGTAGGTTGCTAATTGATTTTTGATAGTCGACATCGTCGGTTAAAGGAGTTATTTTTGCTTCAAATGTATCTTGTAGCGATTCAAGCGTTTTAATCTCATTTGAAACAAATACAAAAGGCCCAATAAATGCAAAACTGAATGCTTGCCCTTGTGGATATGAATAAATTGGAAGTCTCAGGTTACCGGTTTTTGTAAGCCCTTCTCCGTGCAGGGCAAGACTTTCAAAAAATTTCAGAGCATTTCGTCTACTACTGGTTTGCACAAAATAAACTGGTATGTTTGCTGATTTTTCATCTTGAATTAATACAATGCCAAAACGTTCTTTGGCCCATTTTTCAACTTCAGATAAATCTTCAATGTTTAAGAGGCTTTTCAGACTAGCTTCTAATTGGCCTTTGCTTAAATCGGAAGTAGACTGCATTTTTGCCGGAAGACTAAAGTCTTCAAATTCTGCGAAAGCCACTGTTTTTTCTGCT
>JAHIYT010000177.1 GCA_018814945.1 Patescibacteria group bacterium | reverse complement strand
GATCTAACATTTGAGATCTAACATTTGAGATTAAATCCGAGCTCTGAGATCTGAGTTCTGAGATCTGAGTTCCGAGCTCTGAGATCTGAGCTCTGAGTTCTGAGATCCGAGTTCTGAGATCCGAGCTCTGAGATCTGAGTTCTGAGCTCTGAGATCTGAGATCTCAGATATTTAGTGAATATCTGTAAGGCTGGCCGCATTAGGTTCTGCCTCATAATATCTATCTTTTATTCTATTTGCCCCTCTTTCAGGTATGTATTTGTAATAATCATCAACAACATATTTTTCCGCATCTTCATCAAAGTGCATAACATACCCCTCACTGGAAACTACCAAAAGTGGATCAGCGGCATAATCTGAAGTATCAATCACAAAATATATTCCAGGCTGACTTGTATCTCCATATATATCAATCTTCATCGGTCTATCCTGTGCACGTTCAGAATATGCACCCAAGTGTTCTGCTAATAATGAATTTATTCTTGTCCAATCAATACTTGGATCAAGCTGGCCAGCTTGATTTCTATAGTTAATACAAAACTGAATTCTTCTAATTGTTTCAACTGTAACCATATTAAATGATTCTTTTAATCTTTCAGGCGTATCCCTTATCATCTCTTCCCAGTCTCCAGAGTATATACCCTCAAATCTATTAAGCTGACTCCTTTCATATCCTATTTGTTTGGTATATTTTTGAGGAGTTTTCCATGGAATTTTCTTTCTTCTATCAATCAAATCTCGACCTCCGGCACGAGTTATATAATTTCCTTCGACTATTATTGAGAAATCACTAGGTATTGCACCTTGTGTAGAAGAAGGTCGCTTGGTAATTTCGATAACATCGCCATATTCTTTGGTTGTTTCTCTATATTCCATATCATGAGGATATTTCATGGCTGTTTCTAGTGCTTGAAGTGCAGCATTTGTTCTGGTGTCATTAGCCGAATCTGTCCAATCAGTCAGAATCCTTCTTAAATGAATTTGGAACGAAGGATTCAAATAATGTTGAAAAATAAGCCCCTGACAATTCTGCATTCTTTGTACCTCTTTAGGCCTCATTAATTCTTCATGAGTTGCTTTTTCTACAAAAGCACTAGAATGTGCCTGGTCCGTATCCCTTGGTTCCGGGCGGTTTCCATGAGCTTCTGATCCGACAGGTATAGCTGTAAATAAAGCAGCAGCAGCAACGGCAGCAGCAGTTCTACCACTTTTTTCAAGAAAGCCTCGACGGTTCAAATGTGGAGATACTGTATCTCGTGTTTCGGTAATCAATTCACCGATTTCTGCCTCAGCTTCTGGCATTACTTCAGCCTGATCAGGTTTTCCTGACCAATTTCCGGTAAGAAATCCACGTCGTGTTGATTTATTGTCATCAGCCATGATTATTTTTGAGTTAATTGTTTATAGGCTTGCATAGTTTGTTCTTCAAATTCCTGCAGTGCATTGAGTATTTCCAACTGCACATTAGGGCTCTTTTTAACAAATTGAGTATAAATATAATAAGGATCATCACTATCTCCATATTTTTCCATTACTGCATCAATCACTTCTGGCTCTAAATAGAGCGAAACAGTATCCATAATCACATTATTAATTTGCTTCAACATACCCTCCTTCAAAGCTTGTAATTTTTCAGGCTCAGCGCCTTGCATGTTCATTTGTTCAATTAAGGAATCGACAAATACATTTATATCAAGCGTTGGTTTCGAACTATTTTCATTCATAATTTTATGCGTTAACTGCATTATTTAATGCCATAGAAAGCCTTGGTGCATACCAGCTTTTGCCGGTAAACTTTTTCCAAATCAAAGGTCCAATAAAAGCTGTACAGCCACCAGCAAGAAATCTTGCACCAAATTCTGGTATTCCAAGTGCTTTTGGTACACCCCATTTAGTAGCTTTCCAGCCTACTTTGGCGGTTGCTCCACCAGCTTTTTCAATTCCCTTTCTATGTTTATGTGAAAAACTAGCCAATTTACCTATTTCCGGTGCAAGTACACCTCCAAGTGCAAGTGGCGCGAGTAACGGGTTAATTACCAAAGCTCCGGTAGCAAGTGCACCAGTCCATCCAATTCTTAAAGCGGATTTTCTGTACGCAGCTTGTGCTTTTTCGTCCATTTCTCCATAACTTTTCAGTAAATAATGACTGGCCCCTCCAAGACCAAGTACTCCAGCTGTTACCGGGGCAAGGCCTATGCCACCAACTACACCAACTGCGCCTAAAGCGCCCACTCCAACACCTTTTGCCGCACGTTTTGCAATTGCCCATTTGGCACCTCTGGTAATTATTTCCTTCTTAATATCTCTATCCGAAACTGTTACCTTATCCATTTCTTTAAAATATAAACTCATAACATCCGCATCGCTCATACCCTTACCTGTAGTCAGTTTATCCACTTGGTTTGTAACATGTTCATGCCTGATGGCTTTCAAATTCGTCAAAAGTCCTCTAATTCTACCCAACGAAGCTCTATTTATATAACGAAGATTTCCATTTCGCAAAGCAGTTTCTAGATATGCAATCAGTCTCGGCACTGTTTTTGTCATTTTGACATCCTCATTACCCTCAATGCTTAAAATCCAAGCTTCAGCAGCACCTTTATTGTTCCAGGCTTTTGCTAAATCGGCCATTTTGTCAGCTCCAATCTTTTCAAATGCCGGATCTTGAACAAGATTTCTAAGTGTTGCCGTAAGAGTTGGTTTTAACATTCCAGCCAAGCTTAAAGTCTCCAAAAAGAACTTAGAAACAGGGCTTCTGCCATGTGCCTCAATTCTCTGTGCCTCAATTAAATCATCAACTTCATTCAGAATATCTAATTGAGATAACTTCTCTTTATCTTGTTGTGCAATAAATAGTCTAACCATGGCTAAAACTTGTTTTGTAGATCTATAACGCATAGTACCATTTTGCAAATTCATGGCAGTCGTTATTCGATTTTTTTGATCATCTGCAGTATGTAATTGTGTATATAATCCCTCAACTTCAGTTTCAAGTGTTTTTCTTTCGGTTTCAGTAACACCTCTTACATTCATTCTACTTTGTAGAGTCTTAATTTGCGCTTCCACCTTCTTATATTTTCTTTCCTCTTCAAGTAGCATAGTTTTTAACTCATCAGGAGTTTTTTCATTCGCAAGCTTGTCAATAGCTGCATCAACAGTTAAACCAGGTTTTTGTAAAAAGCCCTTTAATGCCGCAATATCCAAATTTCCAGCATCCATTCTGTCCGCAATTAATTCCCTAATAGCCAAACTGGCAGGATCTGCCGGCTTACCTTCCACGTTATAAAGTAATCTATCCGCCAATATTTCACCCATCATACTTTGTATTGCTGGATAGTGACTTTGGCTAACAACATTTGGTGCCGCAGGAGCAGTACTAGTAGTTGAATTAGGCGCCGCATTTGGTGCAGCCGCTGGTGTTCCAGCTCCTGTAGATGTACCACTATTTGGTGCAGCAGCAGGTCCTTGTGTAGCTGTTGATGCACTTGTTCCCGTACCAGGTCCTGTCGCTCCAGTAGTAGGTCCTGGAGGTGGTGTGCTGGTCGTTCCTGTACCTGCTCCTCCAGCAGGTGGTGGTGTACTAGTTCCACCAGTTCTTCTTGCTTCAATTTCTTCAAAATCTGCTATTTCATCATCAAGATCTTGTAGCGCTGTAGCAAGAGGAGTCACCAATTTTCTTCTATCACGTCTGCCGAACCCTTTTAATTTATTAAGTTTTTGATCTAGTGAGATTCCAGCATTAATGCTGTTATCCAATTTTGTTGGGATCTCGCCCTTTAACGCCTTTTCAATTTCATTCTGGATATCAATTATTTCATCTCTATCGTCAGGGTCTGTGAATATATTTGGATCAACTGCGAGAATGTTGAATAATTTATTAATTTTTTCCTGTAACACTGGGTCTTTGGCTGCAACTTTAAGCAAAAATGATTGTAAATCACCCGTTTCTACTTCATTTTTCATCTTCTTCTCCACTTTGTCCGTGATAACAGTTTTAAAAACTTTTAACGAATCAGGAACCTCTAACCTTAAGGCTTCACGTGTTTCGTCTGCATTAACAGAACTGGACTTGATAATTCCAGTTAGCATAACCATTTCCCCATGTATTTTATTAAAATCAGCTGTAGTTAATACTTTTGTGCCATTTTCATATATACCCCATGCGGTAGTGAATAATTTAGCTTCATCTTCATTCGCTACAACTTCACTAACAGCTTCACGAAGTATTTGTGGTATGTTATTTGGCATTGTTGCCAATATCTCAGCAGGAGTTTTTGGAGTAGGTGCAGGTGCAACTGTCGGAGTAACTGGAGCTACAACTGGTGTCGGTGCAGCTGTCGGAGTAACTGGGGTTTTTGGAGCTGGCGCAGGTGCAGCTGGAGCAGGAGTTTTGCTAGAACTTTCAAT
>JAHIYT010000176.1 GCA_018814945.1 Patescibacteria group bacterium | reverse complement strand
TAATAAGTGCATCAATTGTAACATCTAATGCACTTTTTTACTATATTAAGTTTATGGGCTTTTTATTTATTCATATCTCAAGGCCTCAATTGGGCTCTTTTTTGCTGCCTGAATTGCGGGATATAAACCGAATACAAGTCCTACACTCCCCGCAACGCCAATACCCATAAAAACGGCAGAAAGCGGGAAAATAAAAGTCCAACTGATAAATCCTCCAAATTCTATTATTGCATATCCGATAACCCATGAAAGTCCTGCCCCAACCGCTATACCAATTACACCACCAATCATTGTAAGAATTATTGCTTCCAAAAGAAATTGGGTGATTATATTGCTTCTGGTTGCACCAAGAGCTTTGCGCAATCCTATTTCTCTTGTTCTTTCGGTTACGGAAACAAGCATTATATTCATAATACCAATACCTCCGACAAGAAGTGATATTGCTGCTATTGAAACTAATAGTAATGATAAGACAGAAGTAACACTTCCAATGATATCCATAGCTTCTTCCATTGTTCCAACATGGAAATCATCTTTATCGGGATAGGTTATTCCATGCATTTCTCTAATTGTTGCTTTAATATCCGCCACAATATCCGGCACCATTTCTTCAGTTTCTGCTTCCACAAGAATCGCATGGTAATGACTGATGCCCATTAGAACCTTTTGAACCGTGGTGTATGGCATAATAATGACATCATCCACATCCATCATCATCTTAACTCCTGTGGGAGGAATAACACCTACGACTTTTACGCTTATATTCTTTATCTTTACTTTTTGACCTATTGCATCGGAATCTCCAAAAAGCTCATCTTTTACATTTGAACCAATAACTGCAACCCTTGCCATTTGTTTAACATCGGTATCCGTGAACATTGCTCCTTCATCTGGTTGAACATCCATAATATCCATCCACAATTGACTGGCTCCTTCAATCATAGTCCTCATCTTTTCATTTCTGTATGAAACCGTTTCATTTAGATATACGAAAGGTGCAATTTCATTATTTCCACGTACATTACTTGAATTGCTTATAGCTGCAACTTCTCTGTCTTTAAGTGA
Organism: Patescibacteria group bacterium; assembly: GCA_018814945.1. Classification (GTDB taxonomy): domain Bacteria; phylum Patescibacteriota; class Gracilibacteria; order UM-FILTER-43-11; family UM-FILTER-43-11; genus JAHIYT01. The sequence goes on along the minus strand of JAHIYT010000176.1, from coordinate 4,573 downwards.
TTCCGTATAAACTTCGGCGAAGTCTGATAGCCCTTGTGGCATACGACCCGGTTCAACGGAAATAGTTCTACTACCCATACCTCTAATTTGCCCAAGAATTAGTTCTTCTGCGCCTTTACCAATCGCCATAACCATAATAATGGACATAATACCGATTACTATACCCAATATAGTTAAAGCTGATCTCGATTTATGAGACTTTAAGCCATTCACCGCTGTTTTTAGTGTATGAATGGATTTCATTTTCTTTTCTTTTTCACCTCGTCCCGCTTGGGACTCAGTGGGCGCGATTTTGAAATCGCGCTTTCATTTTTTGTTTTTTTTATTATTTTATCGCTATCAATTTTCCCGTCGATCATATGGATTATTCTGTCTGCACTTTTAGCAATTGATTGATCGTGAGTAATAAGAACTATTGTATGCCCTTTTTTGTTGAGGTCTCTTAGGGTTTTTAGTATTTTTTTACCGGTTTTACTATCCAGATTACCTGTTGGTTCGTCGGCAAATATCACTTTAGGTTGGCTAACCAAAGCTCTTGCTATTGCCACACGCTGCTTTTCACCACCGGAAAGCTGTGAAGAGGTGTGATCTAGTCTATGTTCTAATCCAACTTCTTTGATTGCACTCATGGCAAGATTTTCCCATTCCTTTTCCGGTATTTTCGAATAAAGAAGGGGCAACTTAACGTTATCCAAAACGGAAGTTCTGGAAAGTAAATTAAAAGCCTGGAATACAAAACCCATTTCGCTATTTCTGACTTCAGCAATCTCATCTTCTGTATAATCTCCAAGGCATTTACTATCAAAACAATATATACCCTTAGTCTGATCATCCAAAAATCCGATGATATGAAGTAGTGTAGATTTACCAGATCCTGAAGGACCTGTTATTGCTATAAACTCACCTTTCTCAATTTTAAACGAAACATCTTTAAGCACTGGTGTACTAATACCATCTGTGAAATAAGTCTTAGAAATCCCCTTTGCATCTATTAGCAGAAGCTTTTTATTCCTCATTATTATTTATTTTTGTTATAACTTTATCCCCCTCATTAACGCCTTCAATTATTTCCATATATCCATTTGTTCCCCGAATTCCGGTAATAACAATAGATTCATTTAATACTTCAGTTTCTTCATTTGGGTTTTCTGGATCACTTTCTAAAACTAATATCCTAACAACTTTATTTCCATCCTTGTATATAATTGCTCGCTGAGGAATGCCTATCACATCCCTCTTCTCTGCCGTAATGACATCCACATTTGCAGTCATACCAGATCTAATTCTTTCATCGGAACTTGCGAATAAAAATTTGGTTTTATAAGTTGTAACACCCTCAATAAGAGTTTCAGCTGGGTCAATTGATTTAACGTAAGCTTCAAAAAATTCATCACTTCCATATGTATCAAGTGTAACTCTTGCTATGTCCCCTATTTTTACTGAGGCGATATCAACTTCGGGGATAAAAGTTTCTATTTCAAAATCACCTTCGCCTATTAGAGAAATAACCGGAACTTGCACTTCATAAGTTGAACTACTTGGAAAAACTATTTCTCCAACTTTGGCTTCAATTCTGGTGATTACACCATCAATTGGTGCTGTTAAAATTGTTTTATTAAGTAATGCCTGATATTGAGAAACAGCCGCCCAAGCTTGGGCTATAACGGCATTTTGTGACGACATATTTGCTTCAACCTGCCTAATCCTGGCTTCCTTCGAAGCTATTTGTTCATCGGTATATCCTGCTTTCAGTAGATTTAGCTGGGCCTCTGCGCTAGCTAATAAATTTTTTGCACTATTAATAGCCGAATTTGCAACTGAAATAGCATTTGCGTTCACTATCTTTTGAACAGCAATTGTCTGTTCTTTGCTGGAAAGTGTTGTTATTTGTGTATTTACGCTGGTTTTTTCTGTATCTAAGCTAGTTTTTTCAGTACTTGTGAGACTCTCTTTAATTGACACTGCATTTAATGCAATATTCACCTCCTGCAATGCTAAAAGTACATCATCTAGAGCCTGATCAACTTCATCATATGTATAGTTTGATATCATATTTTGAACTTGGCTATATACACCACCTGTTAAATTACTAATGCTAATTGTTGCCCAGCTTCCTGCATTTGATACATTATACAGGGCTTGTATCGCATCCGCTTTAGCAGTGGAAACTTTTAGATCATCGCTACCAGATCCGCTGAAATGTGCGGCCTGAATGTCAGACAATGTAAGAAGCGCTCCTTTTGCAGTACTTACAGCCTGTAGTAATGAGCTTACCGCACCCGAATAAGATTGTGCCAAATCCACTTCAGCTTTGGATTCTGCATTATCTAAATTCGTTTCTGCACTTTTCAAGTCTGATTCTGCATTACCTACATTTGTTTCAGCGATTGTAATTTCCTCAGGCCTGGTCCCCTTTCTCATTTCATCTAGCTCAGCTTGTTCCGATTCTAATGTTGCCTGATATTGTGCCAATGTTGCTTGTGCGCCTGTTACAGCTGCTCTTGCTTGGCTTATTTGTGCATATGTATCTGAATTATTTAAGCTCAATAATTGGTCTCCTTTTTTTACACTATCCCCAACTTCAGCATATATATCACTGACTCTACCACTTGTTTCGAATGTAAGGTCGACACTTTCAATGGCTTTAACCTGACCTGTAACACTGATTTCCTGGGTTAGGTCCGTCCTCTCCGCAACAAAGTATTCGTATTTTTCAAATTCAGTTTGGCTGAAGTAAATATATGCACTAATAGCACCTACTATAAGGGCTAAACCTAAAAGGTATTTGAAGCTTTTTCTTTTATAGAATTTTTCTTTTTTTGGTTTTGGCATTATTTTTGTACATTAATATCTCTATATTATAGCACAAATTAGCCTAGTATACAAGCCAATAACCCCCTAAAATCTATTGAATTTTTCAATCCAACTGATAGTCTATATCAGCTTACTTTTTAAAATAAAACTATGGCGGATATAAAACCCAACCAAATTGAAAAACTTCTACAGGAATTAGTAGAAATGAAAGATAAACTAGTTAATGCAAAAGAAATGCTAAAGAGTTTTAAAATAAAATCAGATCGTTTAACCGATCTCCAGAAGGCTAAAAAGCAACTACTTGAGCAAATTGGAGAAGAAAAAGATCGCATTGAAGATGAGCATTATGCAGATAAAGATTATGAACAATCTAGGAATGACGAACTGACTTATAAAAATCAGATTCGTGAAAAAAGTGCAGAACTTCGCCAATTAATGAGCAAAGTAGATACCGACAAACAGCTCTCAACTTATGACTACAACATTAAGGGCGAAAAACTTAAAATGCAGGTTGAAAGGGTTGTAAAAGTTTATATTAATGGGAAGGAGGAAAAGTAATTTTTTGTTTTACATTTATCATTTAAGGGGTAGTATGTTGATGTTTAAAACTTAAAACAAAAATATATGTCATTTGGAGATATAGATTACAAAGCTGTACTAGCGATAACAGTCCTTATTTATATATTGGCTTTCGTTTGGTATGGTCCACTTTTTGGTAAGCTTTGGATGAAGCTTGCCAAGGTTACTAAGGCTGAAACAAAAGAAAATTCAATGCAAAAAATGGTGCTTGGATTTGTTAACACCTTTGTTACCGTGTTATTTACAGCCTTGTTTGTAATGATAGCTGGAGGTGTCACCTGGGCTGATGGAGCCTTGGTTGGATTTTATATTTCAATTGGTTTTGCGGGAACCATCATGTTTTCGAGTATGCTTTGGGCAAAAAAACCATTCAATCTATTTCTGCTAGATGGAATTTTTAGACTAGTTACTTTTATGCTGATTGGTGCTCTTTACGCTTGGTGGCCTTACTAGACTTACTTTTTAAAGTGCAGTGAAATTAGGCCATTGATTACAATTACAACCGTATAAAACGTTAATATACTCTGAGTAATAACAAGTACTTTCGGCAGGGTTGTTAGAGGTGTTATGTCTCCAAATCCTACTGTTAAAAACGTGACGATGCTGAAATAAAAGCTATCAAGTGTTGTTAAGGCGCTTGTAAATGCAGAAGGACTGATAAGACTTATAAATCTGTACCAAATTGCGAATATTAGAATAATTTGGAATATATTTAAGCTAAACATTAAAAGTAGCCACTGACCTCTTATTTCAGGTTCGGGAAATTCAGAAAATATCCTGCCCTGATTAAAAATGAAATTTCTTGAATAAACTATTAAAAATTCAACTACCCTTTGTATTAAAATAAGACAAATCACTAAAGCCAGATAATACGGGAAAGTGTGTATATAAAGCAAAATTCCCACGCAAATAAGTGTAATAACAATCATCATTACTTCCAATCTGTAGAAGATGTTTTTGTTCTTCGGAAATATCCATCTCGATAAAATAAACCATCTATTTCCAAATTCGATCATGCGTCTGAATGATCCAATTACTATACTTCTTTCATGATAAGGGTGATTTTCCATATTAAATGACATTATTTCTTAATAACTATATCAATTTCGAATAATCAATGTCCAATACTATTATTTATTTCTGTAGTATTGCCTTAATTAAAAAAATATGTTATAATTAT
>JAHIYT010000175.1 GCA_018814945.1 Patescibacteria group bacterium | reverse complement strand
CTTTTAAATTTCTTATGCTTTCATCAATATCCGCCTTAGCATCAAATTCTACAAATATTTGAGATATGCCTTCAGAAGATGTAGAGGTTACTACTTCAAGATCTTCAAGGGATTTTATCTTTTGTTCAATTTTAAAAGTGACTTGTTCTGCCACCTCTTGCGGGGAAGCTCCCTGATAACTTGTCATAACAATGCCATAAGGTACTTTCACCTCCGGCTCAGATTCACGTGGAATTGCATAATAACTAAAAAGGCCTGTGATCAAGAAAATCAGACCGATCATTATTGCCATTCTGCGATGAAATATGAAAAATCCCCAAAATGAATTGGCTACACCTTTCAGCTCATCGAGCACTGTGCTTTTCTCATCAATTTTAGGCAATTGGATATTTGAATGTTAAATGAAAAATGGAAAATTGAATCTGAGCTCTGAGATCTGAGCTCTGAGATCTGAGCTCTGAGATTAAAATTGTACTATTTCGCCTTCTTGAAGATTCCTATGCCCCTCTGTAACAAGAGCATCAGCTTTAGTAAGACCTTCTGTAATTTCAACCCACTTATCAAAAATATCACCCATTTCAACATCTTTTCTGACAGCAATACCTTCCTCAACAATAAAAACAAACTGTTCATTTTGCCCAACAATTACGGAATTCAGTGGAATATATATTCCACCATCTTCAAAAGTTTGCCCACTAACATCCACTGCAATATTTGCAAACATTCCCGATCTAAGAGATAGATCTTCATTTGAAGCAAGTGCCTCAATTTTGATTTTTTTAGTTAATTGATCAACGGATGGTGAAATTTTTGAGATAACACCACTAAATGTGTGACCACCATTATCCGATACTTTAAAAGTAATTGGATGGTTTACAGAAAGCTTGTTGGCTATATCTTTTGAAACATAAAATACCACCTTAATCTGTTTGTGCTGTATAACTTCTGCAATAAGCATGCCCGGCGTAACATAATCACCTTCATCCACATAAAGCTCACTAACCATTCCACTAATTGATGTTGTGATTCGGTTATTCTCGAGAGATTCCTGAGCTAAGCGTACTTGGTTTTCTAGTGTTTTAATTTCAAGTTCCTTTGCATTATTTGCAATATCACGACTACGCATAGCGGAGTCCAAATTTGTTTCAGCAGATTCAAGTTGCTTTTCAGTTTGTTCAATTTGGTTCTCCAAATCTTTTACAGATGACTCACTGGTGATTTCGAATTGGCCCAATGTATTCTCTGCATCGGTTAATTGATTGTTTGCAACTATCAAATTATTACTAGCTGTTGCGGTTTGGGTAGTCTCGCTTAATTGTAGGCTCTGATAATTTTGACTTAATGTGTTAACCGTATTGATATCTCCAAGTACTGTTGATTCATAAGCAATTACTGATGTTGTATAAGACGACAAAGTTACTTCACTTAGATTTCCACCAGCGATAGAGTTATCCAAAAGAACACGCATCTCACCGATAAAACTACGCATATTACTTACCATATCTCCAACTTCATCCAAAACCTCATCGATATTATCTTCATTTAGAGGTAGGTTAGATTCATAGGTGGATTCTGCACTCTCAACTATGCCAAGTATGTCATTGTATGAATTAACAACATTGTTTTTTTGAGCTGAATCATAAACACCAAGGGTAGAAGGTAAGCTTTGTGTGGTAACCGTAGTAACACTATCTGGATTTAATATGTCGGTAGCAAAACGATAGTAAGAATTAGCATTCACAAGTACAGCATCTAAATATGATTCGGCCGAATCATAATAATCTTCCCAAGATTGTTCAAATTGACCAAGAATGTCATCGTAAGTAACCTGAGCAGTATCGGTGCTAGTTTTGGTGTTATCAACTGCAAGTTGCATGGTATTAAGACTACTTTCATTCGTTACCTTCAATTCTTCAAGATTACGTTCTAGTTTTTCAAGAGTGCTTTCTAAATTCTCAACAGATATTTCAGCTTGCTGAACAGCATCTTGATTATTTGCTTTTGCTTCATCCAAATTTTGTTGAGCATTAGCTAATTGGCTCAAAGCCGTATCCAAATTTATTTGAGCAATATTATTCACATCACCATAATCGATAACAGCCAGTAATTCATTTGCACTAACCGTTTTACCCAAATAAGCAGAAAGCTGATTAATAGTACCAGCCGCCTCACTGATTATTTCAATTTGCTGGGTCGCCTTAATAGTAGCAACTTCGGAGATAATATATTCAGGTGTTTCACTCAAATCCATAACCTCAACCTGTGGTATTGGCTTTTCTGCAATTACTTCATCTTTTGGTACACAACCTGAAAATAAAAACACGGACGCAAATACAAGAGCCGATAATATTACAACATAGATTTTTTCTAGCATTTTCGTCATTGGAGGCATAACTTGCACATTTTATTAATTAGTGGCGTATAATAACTTATTATAGCCAAAAGTCAATGATTAAATGCTGTAATAAAAAAGGGAATCTCTACAACTATCAACACCTTCAATTTGACTCAACACTATAAATTTGATATAATAATAAGATCAAAATATCACTTAATTAATAACAAAATGTCACTAGAGGGAACACCAACAACACCAGTAGGAGAAAAGTTCGAGCTTAACGATGAATACAGAGAAAGGGTGAAACAATCCAGTGGAAGACTTTACGATGCAGTAGCCGCAGTTTGCGAAGGTAAGGAGCTTAGTATGCAATTTGAACAAACCCCTCTTGAACTTGCTGGCTATAAATTTACATTTGAGAG
>JAHIYT010000174.1 GCA_018814945.1 Patescibacteria group bacterium | reverse complement strand
GTAAAAAAATTATGTTATAATAATATATCAACACAAAATATACTATAAAATAAATATATGCCCACGTCTAGTGCAAGAAACTTAGATAACCGTGAACGGGTGCATCAACCTTCAGATGCTGAATTAAATGCGATATATGATGGCAATGCTGCTGATAGCCGCAGAGAATGTGATGAAAATCGTTATGGAGTTACGAACATTCTATCCGGCAGTACTCAAAGACTTGTGAACAGGAGGAAGAGAATGCGAGGTCTGCTCTAATTCATCCATTCCTCTACCATGCATTAGCATTTCGGTTTGAATTCTAGTGTTTTTTACCACACGCACAGATCTGATAACGACGTCTAAAAGAAAGTCTAGTTGTGCCAGTGGTCTTTCTTGTATAGCTATTAAATTTCTATCCCGGCTTCCATCAGGGTTTCTTCTAATCCTTTTTTGCAGAAGTGAAGAAGAGTTAGCAGCTAGATCGTCTGACATATGAGCTAGCATATTCTTTGTTAATTCAAATAATCTGGTTCTTATATTTTCAGCCGTGACATCACTTCCAGATTCCAAATCTTTATATATTGCATCAAGCCTTGCCTGTTCCATTTCATACTCATATGAATCGGCATTTAATCTGCGCCCCCTTTGCTCCTCTGGGACTTCTTCCATGTATTCACTAAGAGTTTTTCCTCTTTCTTTACTAGTGCCTATTGAAATTCCTGCATGCCCTGGGTGTAATGGATCTAGAACTTTTTCATTTAACTCCCTAAAGCCATATATCATCCTATCAAACAGATTTTCAATTTCTTCAGCTGCCCTTTCATTGTAAACTCCTTTTTCATTTACCAAATAAGCAACACCATTTTCTCGGATATTGCTTATTATTGATTCAACTTGCTTTCTTAGTGTGTCGTAATAACCAATGAGCTTACTTACATAAGTTTCCCCCATAGTTCCCACCGCTTCCACCAGTTTTTTTTCAGCGCTTGCTCCAAGTAAAATAAAAGGCTCTTCAAAAGCTTTTACCTCAGCTTCAAATCTTTTGGCGTTCTCTAGTAGATAATGAACTCTTCTTTGAACATTTTCTGGATCTTCATTACCAACTTTATCAGCTTCTGGATTTTCGTTGAATTGCTCCAAAAAGCCAGCCATGTTCGCAGGCAAGTTATCTCCTTTTCTTTCTTTGGTAATTGGGCGGTCTTCCGCTAATTCGAGGAGCATATAAATTTGTTTTTGTGTTTGGGAGAGCACTTTCCTAAACACTGTACAATAAAGTTATACAATATTGCAAGTTTTTTATTAAAAATAATATTAAAATTCTGTTAAAAAACTCACAAGGTTGTGAGTCTATATTAATCCAGATTAAAAATCAATTATTTCTTTTTGTGCTCTTTTATTTCCACTCTTTTTATTGCTTCAAGTAGTTCTTTTACTACATCTTTACCACCTAAACCAAAGGCAAGTCCGCCTGCAAGGGTTAACATTGAAACAAATCCGATGAATAGTGTTTGTACTAAAATGTCTGCGATTTCAAGCTCAGAAAGTGCAGCTAATATTGCAAATGCTATGATTGTGCCCTTTGCGGCGATTCCAAGTACATTGGCAGTATTTGATTTTGCAAAACTAAGGGATGTGGAAATAACGAGCTGCATTGTGTTACCAATTCTAATACCAACAAGCATTATAAATATTGAAATAAGTACATCCGGCACATAGCTAAGAACCGTACTTAAAAACTCTGCGATTTGTGTAAGTCGTGCAACTTTAGTAGCTTCAATAAAGAAAACAAAAATCAAATAACCTTTAATAGATTTTGCAATAACATGAGAAGGACTCATTTTGGCACCAGTTCTATCTAAAAAATGCTTTAAGCCAACTTTGTCTGATATCCATTCGAGTTTTAGCTTTTCGGACATTTTAAGAATGGCTTTTGATGCAAGCTCAGCTAAAATCCAGCCAAAAAGGAAAATTGCGATAGATCCTAATATAAAAGGAGCTAACTGCACGAAAGTGTCATATTTAGACTGGATGGCATTAACAATGCTTCCCGTAATTTGTATTAAAAGGTCTTCCATATTTATTTTGTCTTAGTATTATACCAAAAAAACGCTTAAAATACAAGAAGATAAGGTAAAAATATTGTGATTTGACATATTATATTTTTTATTCCAAATTACTTGCAAAAAAATTAAAATACGTGTATTATTTTGGTGCAAAAGAATACTTATTAATTAATTCGATATGAATGATCCGGCTGAAACAATTAGAACTAATGAGGACGAGCTTACTACTGAAGAAAAGCAAGCTCAAGTTGATCAAGCTGACCAGAGTATTACTGAGCTGCTAGATTATATGAAGTCTCAAAAGGACAGAGCTGCCCAATCTAGAGATAGATTAATGGAATTATAGCTCCCTAGCTAAAATAAGACATTCCTCAGTGTATATTTATGCTGAGGTTTTTTTGAGTAACAACTTAAGCATTTTGCTTTGATATTCCAACCTCTCACACACTCTCAATGCAAAGTGTAGATATTCAAGGGTTTTTTTCATTCTTCCTGATTCCGTTTCTCCTAGTGGATGTCGAATACCAGGTTCTCCGATATTACTTAAAACTGTCATTACATTCCCTGAAACTCTTCCAAGTAATTCTGCTTCCAGGTGGACTGCTTCAGTAAATAGTTCACCATTTATCTGAGCTTGATTTTCGCTATCTGGATTATCAAATCCTTTTTCCATTTCCTCATTTGCCTCAAGAATATTTTTGTATAAACGCATGTTTACACCTAATACCTGACTTTTACCATTTGTTCCTGAGCCAATATCACTAATTCTTTCTCTTGATCTATCTACTGAACTTCCAACGCTTTCACCTCTAAATGTGATGAAGTGGTTGGTTAATTGATCCTGATAATATTTAACCATGTCAATTATTGTCTCAAACAAAGCCTTCATATCTTTCATTGATTCATTGACTAGATATGAAACGCTTTCTTTTGGTTTTTCTTCATTAATTTGATTAATTATCGCGTTTAGTCTGCTAATTATTGGGGCATATATTTCATCTATTTCATGTAGCATGTCTTCCGGTGCGGATAAGTTAGTAGTCCCAACAACCCCTTTTCTTAAAATCACTTCTCTATCCTCAATTGCCCTTTTCATACTTTTTAATTTTTCTGCATTTTCGGGTTGAACAGAAGGCTTTCGAAGTCTCATAGAAGAAGCTAGTTCAATTATATCTTTAGCTTCCAAAACTATCCTTTCAATTGTTTCTGGGTTATATCTAACATGGACCTCTTTTGCATGCAATTCTGCAAGTCTCTTGCCTATTGGATGTTCCAAGGCCCACTTTAGATCCCTCGCCCTTTTTGCCTCAATCATCTCCCTTACAAATTCTGGGTTCATTTCACCATCAAGATCTTCACCGGCGGATATCCAATGTGGTCCTTTTTTATTTTCGCTATTGTCGGGCATCTTTAATTAATAATTACTTCTTTAGATTATACCAGATATAAGCCCGAAAAACAATCTTATAAGCCAAAAAGTTTTACTTATTTGCATTTTTGCTTAATAAATTATAAACTAGCCTAGCAAAAAACAAATAGGGAAATCCTTACTGATTGCGAAAATTTTATACTCAAATTGTCGCACCAACATCCTCATTATGCTATGGACTAGCGTCCTTACCACATTCGGAACGGATTTCTCACTACTATATGGCGAATGTAGCTCAGTTGGTTAGAGCGTCCGGTTGTGGTCCGGAAGGTCATGGGTTCGAGACCCATCATTCGCCCCACTTTTAATGACTGGTTTTTCTGGCGAAAAATGTTAGAATAATTGCTGTAAATTCTACTTATATATGCGAATTTTAGTTACAGGAGGGGCAGGTTTCATTGGTTCCAATTTTATCCGTTATATGCTGGGTGAACACAGTGATTATCAGATCATTAATCTGGATAAACTTACCTATGCAGGCGATTTGAAGAACTGTGAAGATTATGCCAATAACCGAAATTATGAATTTGTTAAAGGTGATATTACAAACATTCAATTGGTATATAAACTCGCTGGAAAAGTTGATGTGATTATTAATTTTGCTGCTGAAACTCATGTAGATAACAGCATTAAAGATCCAACTGAGTTTTTGAAGAGTAATGTTATTGGAACTCAGATTTTATTGGATGCAGCAAAGAAATATGGTCATGAAAGATATATTCAGATTTCTACCGACGAAGTTTATGGTGATACGGAAAATGGATTCTTTACCGAGGAATCTATTTTAAAACCAAGCTCTCCTTATTCCGCCTCAAAAGCTGCAGGAGATATGCTAAGTCTTGCTTATTACAGGACTTATAAGACGCCAGTAATTATTAGTAGATGTTCAAATAACTACGGCCCTTGCCAGTATCCGGAAAAGTTGGTGCCGTTTTTTATTAAGAAATTGTTAGCTGGAGAAAATGTGCCAGTTTATGGAGACGGGTCTAATGTCCGTGATTGGTTGCATGTAATTGACCATTGTAGAGCGGTAGATTTGATTTTACATAAAGGAAAGATTGGAGAAGTGTATAATGTCGGAGCAAATGAAGAACATCCTAATATTGAAATTACGAAAAAGATATTAGCTATTCTCGATTTACCAGAAGATAGGATTAAGTTTGTAGAAGACAGGCCTGGTCATGACATTCGTTATGCAATTGATTCCACTAAGATTCAGAATGAACTTGGATGGGAACCTACTGTGGGGTTTGAGGAGGGGTTTAGGGAAGTGGTAGAATGGTATAAAAATAACTTTATTTAATTTACAATTTTAAATTTTAATTTTTCAAATATTGGAACTTGTTTGTAAATTGTAAATTGTAAATTTAAAATTTTTAAAGCATGTGTGGAATATTCGGCTATATTGGCCCAAAAACAAATAGCATGGAACTCGTTATAAAAGGCTTACAAAAGCTGGAATATCGAGGATACGACTCTTGGGGGGTTGCTACAGATTTAGATGGTAAATTATTTATCGACAAAAAGGTTGGGAAAATTTCCGAAGCAAATTTGGATGACTTCAAAGATAAAAACTCAACACTTGCAATCGGTCATACTCGCTGGGCAACTCATGGTGGGGTGACCGATGTAAATGCTCATCCGCATTTTAGTAGCGACAAAACCATTGCAGTTGTGCATAACGGAATTATTGAAAATTATCAGGAAATTAAGGATGAACTTGGTAAAGAGAACTTTATTTCCGATACAGATACAGAAGTAATTCCACAATTAATTGCAAAATATCGCAAAGATAATAGCTTTAAGGATGCTGTATTTAAAGCCGTTCAGAGGCTAGAAGGCAGATACGCAATTGTAGTTATGAACGTTGGTGAGAATTATTTGGTTGCGGCCCGTCGTGGTTCGCCACTTATTT
>JAHIYT010000173.1 GCA_018814945.1 Patescibacteria group bacterium | reverse complement strand
TTCCATTTATAGAAGCCTTGGACAATATTGAGCATTTTTGGAACATTGCTATTATTATGGTGATGGTAGCCGTTGTTCTTTTTACCATCTTTAAGTTGAAAAAGTGGCTTTAAATAAAAAATAAGCCTTGCACAAGACTGTAAATTTTGATAAAATCTCTTTTGCTGTACATAATTTTTTAATACTTTCTTAATTTAATGAAACGCGACCTAAAGAAAACAGTCATTACCAAATTTGCAAAACATGCAAAAGATACTGGATCTGCTCAAGTTCAGATTGCGATTTTGACTAAACGTATAAATGAACTTACCGAGCATCTTAAAGAGCATAAAAAGGATAATCATAGCCGCCGCGGTTTACTTCTTATGGTTGGTAAACGCCGTAAACTTCTTAATTATCTAAAAAATAGTAAACCTGAAGTTTACGAAGATGTATTAAAAAATCTTTCACTAAGAAAATAAAGTTAAAATTCCTGGAATCATGAAAAAAAGTTTCAAATTAAAGTGCATCAAATAATCTGGTGATCTTTTATTTGGAACTTTCATGGTTTACGGGAATTATTTTACATCCTAAATAATTCTATTTTATGAAACCAAAAAGTTTTAGTTTGCCTATGGGCAACAAGGAATTCATTGTTGAAGTTGGAAAACTTGCTCAACAATGTAATGGTAGCTGTACCGTTCGCTATGGCGATACGGTTATTCTTGCTACTGCCGTGATGAGCAAAGATGCTCGTCCCGGTGTTGATTTTTTACCTTTGATGGTAAATTACCAGGAAAAGTTCTATGCAAGCGGTATGATTAAATCTAGCCGTTTTGTTAAGCGTGAGACTCGCCCTAGTGACGATAAGGTTCTTATGGCCCGCGTGGCAGATAGAACTTATCGCCCACTTTTTCCTAAAGGTTTTCACCAAGATATTCAAGTGATGCTTACTACCCTTTCTTATGATAGGGAAAATGAGCATGATATGATCGCTACTATTGCAGGAAGCGTGGCTTTAAGCATTTCTGACATTCCATTTGAAGGTCCTACAGCAACAGTACGTGTTGGAATAATTGATGGTGAATTTGTACTCAATCCAACATTTGAGGCTCGTAAGAAATCTGATTTAGATTTGATTGTATCAACCGATACAGAGAATATTGTTATGATTGAAGCTGGTGCAAATGAAGTACCTGAGGAGAAAATGCTTGAGGCTATGCAATTTGGTAAAAAATGGGCAACAAAAATAGCATCATTTATACAAGGTATTCAAAAAGAGGTTGGAAAAGAAAGGATTGAGTTCATTGCTCCTGAAAAGAACCCAGCTATTATTGATTACATTGATAAAACTTATGCCGATAAGATAATGGATGCTCTTTACAATAAACCAGGTAAATTGGAGCGTTTTGGTTATTTTAGAGAGATTTCTAATGAGGCTACTGAATACTTTAAAGATAAAGTTGATGAAGATGAACTACCTCAAGTAGGACAAGCTGTAGATAAATTGGTTAAACACACCGTACGTAAGAATATTCTGGAAAATGACAAGCGTATAGGGGGAAGGAAAATGGATCAAATCAGACCATTAAGCGTCGAGGTTGGATTACTGCCTAGAACTCATGGATCTGGTTTATTTAACCGTGGTGAAACACAGGGGCTAACTACTTGTACTCTTGGCGCACCTGGAGATGCTCAAATTCTTGATGGAATTGAAGGAGAATTCAAAAAAACTTATTTCCATCATTATAATTTCCCACCATTTTCTGTTGGTGAAACAAATAACAGATTATTTACAGGTAATCGTGAAATTGGTCACGGTGCTCTTGCTGAACGTGCTATTATGCCCGTTTTACCAAGCAAAGAAGAATTCCCTTATACCATTCGTACAGTAACCGAGATTTTGGCTTCTAACGGTTCAAGTTCTATGGCCGCTACTTGTGGGTCTACACTTGCTTTGATGGACGCTGGTGTACCTATTAAGAAGCCTGTGGCAGGTATTGCTATGGGTCTTATGACTTCTCATCACAATCCAGATCTTTACAAGATCCTTACAGACTTGCAAGACGAAGAGGATATGGGTGGTGATATGGACTTTAAAGTAACTGGTACTAAAGATGGTATTACTGCTATCCAAATGGATATTAAGCTAAAAGCTATCCCAGATAAGATATTTGTTGAAGCTCTTGCTGCTGCTAAAAAAGGTAGATTAGAGATTTTGGATACAATGATTAAAGTAATTGCTGAACCAAGAAAAGAACTTTCTCCATTTGCTCCACAGTTGATAACAATGAAGATTAACCCAGAAAAGATCAGATTCGTTATCGGACCAGGTGGTGAAGTTATCAACAAGATTATTGATGAATGCGGAATCGACTCATTGGATATAGATGATGATGGAACTCTTGTTATCACTACACCAAATGGTGAAGCTGGTGCAAAAGCAAAAGCTTGGGTAGAAAGTATTGTTGCCGATCCTGAAAAGGGTAAAACTTATGAGAATTGTAAGGTAACTAAAGTTTTAGAATTCGGTGCAATTGTAGAATTTATGCCTGGTAAAGAAGGTATGGTTCATGTATCTGAAATATCTGATGAATTTGTTAAAGACGTTAATACACTTATAAAAGAGGGGCAGATTGTTAATGTTAAACTTCTTGAGATTGATGAAAGACAAGGAAGATTTAAATTAACAATGAAAGGAGTACCTCAGCCAAAGGCTGACTAACATTTCTGATCTCAGATCTCAGATCTCGGATCTCAGATTCTCATTTAAACATTTAAAAATCCCGTCTTGCCTTAGGCAGACGGGATTTTTTGTAATTTATAAGTCTCGAATGCAAAATAAAATCACAAATCTGAAATCTGAGATCAGAAATGTTATATCCCCTTTCTCACAAAACTTGTAACTGTATTTCCTTCTAAATACTGTTCAACTGTCTGCTCTCCGTCTTTTACAAAAGATTGTTTGATTAGAGCTGATTCTTCACGGAATTTCTTTTCTTTACCTTCCATAATTCTACCTACCATCTCTTCTGGCTTACCTTCATTTATTAGTTGCTCCTTCCAAATATCACGTTCTCTGATTACAACGTCTTCTGGTAGGTCTTCTGGATTAATCACAACCGGATTCATAGCTGTAATGTGCATAGCAACGTCACGAGCCTTTTCAGAATCTGGAGATTGAAGATTTACAACAGTTCCAACTTTACCGTTGGTATGAACATATTCAGCCAAACCTTCACCTTCCATTAAATCGATTTCAATGGACATGTTTTCACCTAATTTTGTGAATAGTTCTTTAAGAGCTACTTCTGCATCAGTTTTTGCGGCGTCAATACCATCTGATAAAGCTTTAGCTACAGCATTATTTGCAATGGTAACAAATTCTTCGTTCTTGGCTACAAAATCTGTTTCACAGTATTGAGTAACAATTACAGCTTTGTTTCCATCAATTTTAGTAGTAATTAGTCCTTCTTTAGTTTCACGATCAGCTTTAGTTGCTGCTTTTGCTTCACCTTTTTTACGAAGGATATCAATTGCTTTTTCTTCATCACCACCAGATTCTTCTAGTGCTTTTTTACAAGCCATCATAGAAACACCTGTTCTTTGGCGAAGTGAATTTACTTGAGATGCGGTTATCATAATTCTAAATTTTAAGTTCTAAATTTTAAAGTGTTTGAAAATTGTAAAATGTAAATTAAAAATTTTATTCATCTTCATTAGATTTTACTTCACCCGGTTTAAGTCCTGCCTCCTCTGCCTCTTCCTCCTTAGTTTTCAGGCTAAGTTGGTCTTCTAGCTGACAAGATTTGTTATAAATCCATGGCATCTTTTTCCATTTCCCAGAAAGTGCGGCGAATCCCATCCAAAGGAAAATTGCGAATTGCATTATAAGAGCCAAATCCATTAGTAAGTCGATAACAAGTAGCAATTTAGCGAAGAAAAAGATCATCGCAACTAAAAGCCCCTGCTTACCGTGAAAACGGCAAAATTTACTGTCTTTTTTCAGATAAAAGGGAACTATTGCCAGAAACCCAACATAACTTAAGGCTGCGATTGTTCTCTCATGAAGGGTTGTCATCTCTTGAATTTCTTCTTCTTTTTTGGGCTCTTCTTTCTTTTCCACGTCGTCATCTGTTTTAGACGCAACATGTTGTGTCTCTACATTCTCCTCCTGTGGTGTAGTTGTTTCTTCTTCCATAATATTAATGATTAGTCGTTAGTCGTTTGTCGTTCGAAAAATCAAAGACGAAAGACAAGCGACAATAATATTATTTCTTACTCTTCTTTTGACTTACAGCCTCTTTTACTAGACCTAAAATGTAAGAGAGGGATTTAATAGCATCGTCATTAGCCGGAATTACATAATCAACTATATCCGGATCGGAATTGCTATCCACAATGGCTACAACTGGTATCTTTAAGCGTCGAGCCTCTTTTACTGCGATATTATCTCTACAAATATCAGCAATGAAAATAACGTCAGGCGTACCTTGCATATTTTCCACACCGGAAAGTGAAGTAGAAAGATCCTGTATCTTTTTTCTAAGCTTCATTTGCTCCTTTTTGGTGTATTTAGAAAGCTCACCTTTACTATCATCCTCTTTAAGCTTTTTGAAGTAATTAATACGTTCTTTAATTGTCTTAAAGTTTGTAAGAAGTCCAGGAATCCATTTGTCGGTTACGATTGGCATCCCAGTAGATTCTTTAATCTCTTTAAGTAGCTTGCGGCATTGTTGTTTGGTGCCTACAAATAGAATTTCTTTGTTCTGACGAGCGCTATCTGCCAAAAAATCAAGAGCCTTAATTAGAAACTCTGCAGTTTTTTTAAGATCAAAAACATGGATCCCATATCGACTACCATATAGGTAGGGTTTCATTTTAGGGTTCCATTTGTGGGTTGGATGGCCAAAGTGCACTGCACTTGCTGCCATCTCTTTTAAAGAAATGTCTGACATAATCCTTGTGGTTATCGCCCTATTTCTTCATTTCTGCACTTGGATCCCTCTTGGCGGGACAGGATGCACAGATCGAAAATAAGACTTATATAAATAAAGCCCTGATATTTTAGCGGTTTAGCATTTCATTTGCAAGGAAAAATGCTAATATAAAACCGATTTAAAAAATACCTATGGATAATAAAAAATTAATCAATTTTCTGTTTGAACTTGGTCAATTACGAAAGATAGAGCACGATGGCTGGAGGGTCGCTAATGTAGATAAGCCCGAAAGTGTAGCGGAGCATAGCCTTAGAGCTGCTCAAATTGGCTTCTTTTTGGCCAAGATGGAGGGACATAAAGACCCATATGAAATTGTAACTATGATCGCCTTTCATGATATGGGCGAATGCCGAGTTGGTGATATTAATAAAATTGCTAATAACTATGTCGATGCTAATGAAGAAAAAGCTGTGAAAGACCAAACATCTGAATTAAGTGATGGTGGTGAGCTGTTTGAAATGTGGGATGAGGTTGAAAATCGCAAATCAGAGGCTGGTAATATCGCAAAAGATGCGGATTACTTGGAGCAAGCAATAACCGCAAAGGAATATATGGATACCGGGCATAAATCAGCGGAAGACTGGGTGAATAATGTAAGAAAAAAACTTCAGACAGAATCTGCCAAAGAGCTACTGGAGGAAATGATTAATGTGAGTTCAACTAATTGGTGGCAAGGGCTTAAGAAGCTCTAATAAGCTCAATCACTGATTCCATATGGTTGGTTTGTGGGAATAAGTCGAATATTGCTGCTGATTTAATCTTATATTCTTTCAATTTTGGCAGGTCTTTTCCGAGTTGCTCCACATTACATGAGATATAGATTAAAACTTTTGGCTTTAGCTTATTTATCTCAATAATAGTTTCCTGACTCATTCCGCTGCGAGGTGGATCGGTGATTATATACTGATCTTCCGGGAATTTGACTTGTTTTAAGCGCTTGGCATCCATGCAAATGGCTTCGACGTTTTTGAGCTCGTTTCGTTTGATGTTTTCATTTGCAGCAACGGTACAACCTTCAAAACTTTCGACTGATATTACTTTGTGGAATAAGTCCGCATTAATTATTCCAAATGCGCCAACTCCACCGTATAAATCGAGTAATGATACATATTTATCGGATTTGTGAGACTTCAGTAGCTCGTGCACATATTCGTGCATTTTTTCTGCCATAACCGAGTTGTTCTGAAAGAAGCCCTGAGCGCTGTAATGGAATGTTTTACCCATTATGTCTTCTTCGAGAAAATCACTTCCCTTCACCACTTCGTATTCTTCACCAATACTCTGAGAACTTTTGGCTTTGCAATAAGTGATTAAGACGTTATTTGCAGTGGTTTTTTTGGCGAACTGCCTGACCTTTTCTTCTGCCTCTGCCAGATTTGGAGATTGTTTGTTTAGTACAATAGAAACTGAAGAATCATTTTGTGGAGTGCGAATAACCGCATATTTAAACGTACCCTCATGGCTTTTTACGTTAAAGGAATCGTAATTCGGACCAAAAAAGTCGCATATTTCTTTGTTTAGTTCATTTAGTTTTTTATTGGAGATTACGCATTCAGCAACCGGTAGTGCTTTCCACCATTTTCCTTTTTCACGAAAGCCAATGCCTTCCGGAGTAAATGTCATATCCATACGATTGCGGTAAAGCCATTCTTCGTCAGAGAAAACTTGAATATCGGTATAGCTTATCTCTTGTATTAGACGCTTTTTCTTGTTTTCCAATTGCACCTCATATGGAAGGTGTTGGGTGGCACATCCGCCACATTTGCCGAAGTATGGGCATTTAGCTTCTCTGGTACTTGACATTTGTTAGATTAGTAGTAAAATAAGCTCCATTTACTTAATAAAGTTTATATTATTATGCCCAAAATTAATAGAGCACCAATTGATGAAATTTATGATGATTTATGTGCTGCAGAAGTGCCATGTACTGATACGGTACATGAAAAATTGGGCACTAGAGTATGTCTTACTGATGAAAATTTTGACGAACTGGCTGGCAAATTAGATGTACTTAATACGGAAATAATTCATTTTGGCAAAGGTTCTGCGGAGGTACAAGCAAGAGAGGCTGATATTTCTACTCTTATAGAATCTGCCAGACCAGATTGTACAAATTGTCTTAGACAAGGTGATTGTGAATCTGAAATAATATTATAATTATTGAACAAATTTTTTGTTCACACTTACTCCTTATAGAATAAGATGGCTGGATAGGGGTTATTCGTGGTAGAATTTTTTAGCATGAGTAAAAACCCAAAAGTAACCATTGGCTTAATACTGTATAAAGGTGAAAAGTATCTAGGATGCTCTCTCCCCTCTTTAATAAATCAGGATTATTCGAATATCGAATTTCTGTTCCGTGATCAAAGTCCGAATGGTGAAGCTTATGATTATATTCAAAAGAATTTACCCGATCTTGCAAAAAAGGTAAAATTGGAAAAAGGTGGAAATTTATGGCATTCAGGTGGACATAATTCGCTGATTAGAAAAATGAAGGGTGATTATTACTTCTGTTGCAGTAACGATATGCTATATGACAGTAATTTTGTCTCTCATATGGTTAAGATCCTAGAAAAGTCGGAGAATAAGAGATTTGGTAGTGCTACATGTAAGCTTTTAAGGTGGAACTTTAAAGATGGGCAATGCACTATAGATAAGTCTGTATCTACAGTCATTGATAGTTGTGGAATTGGCATTACAAAAGGTCATCATTTTTATGACAGGGGTCAGGGTGAAACAAATCACGTGCCATACTCAAGTTACAAAGAAATATTCGGACCATCCGGGGCACTAGCAGTATTTAGAAAAGAAGCGTTAGATGATATCTCATATAAAAATGATAAAGGCGAGTATGAATACTTTGATGAACTTCTCCATTATAAAAATGACGTAGATTTGGCTTATAGATTGCAGTGGGCCGGATATCCAAGCCTATTTATACCGGAAGTTAAGGTTTACCATGACAGGCAAGTCGCAAGTATGAGTGATAATTTTTTGGGGAAGATAGTTAGTCATCAAAAAAAATCTGACTGGGCCAAAGGCAATTCTCTTTTTGGTCATCTAATAGTTCTTAAAAAGAATTTTTCGAATAAGTTTTCTTTTGAAGTTAAGGCATCAACGTTATTTAATAGGATTTTGAGATATTTACACACAGCATTTTTTAACCCAAATCAATTAGAGCAGTATAAACAAGTTAAAAAGTTTAAGTTTGAGATTCAAAAGAAGAAGAAAAATATTGTAAGAAAAAAATCAGCTAAGGCTATTGAAAAACTTATGGATTGACCGTTAGAATTTTTAATTTTTAATTTTTAATTTTTAATTGGAATATAAAGCTTCGATCATCATTCTGGATTACAAGAAAAGCAAACGTGTTTGCGAGAATGTTGAAAGCATCTTCAGACAGGAGGTCAATTTTCCTATAGAAATAATAATTATTGATAATTCCTGCAATCACGAGAATGCTGAAAAACTGACTTGTCTGAAGCAATATAGAAATGTTCAACTTCATATAAATGCGGAAAATGTTGGTTATATTAGAGGCAATAATCAAGGTGCAAAACTTGCTCGTGGTGAGTATTTACTAATAGTTAATCCGGATATTGTTTGGCGTAAGAAGGATACTTTGCAAAAGATGATCGATTATATGGATAGGAACTCTGATGTTGGGATTTTGGGACCTAAGCAGATAAACGATGGTGATGGTAGCATCGCAATGACAGTCAGGGCTTTCCCCAGATTCCTTCTACAGGTTGCAAGGCGTACTTTTTTGAGACATCTCCCGATAATTAACAGGCTGGTTGCACATGATGAAATGCAACATTTGGATTACGATAAAACTCAAGAAGTTGATTGGTTACAGTCTTCTTTTTGGGTTATCAGGAAGGATCTGTGGGATAGTTTTGGTGGTTTAAATCACGATTATTTTATATTTATGTCCGATCCGGATATGTGCTTTAAGGTATGGAAAAAGGGTTATAAGGTAATTTATTATCCAGAGGCTACAGTTTATGCGGACGGCATTAGGCTGAGTGGTGGTGGATTTTTAACTTACTTTCAAAAATGGACCCTTAGACAACATGTTAAGGATTCTTTGAAATATATGCGGAATCATTTGTTTAAAGGGAATCCACGAAAATAATTTACAATTTACATTTAACAATTTACAAACGTTTTAAAATTGTGAATTTAAAATTGAAAATTAATTAATCTTTGACTTTACTTCAATCGATGTCGGCTTATTAATCGTAACTTTTAACTTGTCCTTACCATTTAATCCCAATTTATGTTCTCTGATTATTTTACTGGCTCTGTAAAGGCTTTCAAAAGTTCCTGCATCTATCCACTCACCTTCCAAAACTTCTGCTTCCAGTTCGCCTTTTTCTAGATATTTATTGTTTAAATCTACAACTTCAAGCTCACCTCTTGCGGATGGTTTTAGGTTTTTTGCGTACTCAACAACACGATTGTCGTAAATATAAAAGCCGACTTGGGCAAATTCGGACTTAGGTACT
The DNA here is from genome assembly GCA_018814945.1 of Patescibacteria group bacterium. Lineage (GTDB taxonomy): Bacteria > Patescibacteriota > Gracilibacteria > UM-FILTER-43-11 > UM-FILTER-43-11 > JAHIYT01. The sequence continues at coordinate 3,991 of JAHIYT010000173.1, read as the reverse complement.
CTCGGCTTTTCTTCAACGCTAATTACCTTTCCGTCCTTCATCTCGATAACGCCAAAGCGTTCTGGATCGTGTACTTTTTTTGCGAATACTTTCGCTCCGCTTTTGAAATTTTGAATTGCACCTGAAAGGTCGTCCGTAAATATATTATCTCCAAGTATCATTGCTACAGAATCATCACCGATAAAATCTGCACCGATACGGAAAGCTTGTGCAAGACCTTCTGGCTTGTCCTGAATTTCATATGCAAATCTTGCACCAAATTGTTTACCTGAACCCAGTAAGTTTAAAAAGTCACCAGATCTTTCTGGTGCAACTATTATTAAGATATCTTTAATCCCCGCTTTTAATAGCGTGTTTAGCGGGTAGTAAATCATTGGCTGATCGTAAACCGGTAACAATTGTTTGCTGGTCACTTGCGTGAGTGGATGTAAGCGAGTACCGCTTCCTCCAGCGAGAATGATTCCTTTCATATTTTCAGTTGTGGCTCATGTTGTGGCTCATGTTGTGGCTCAACGACCGGAGCCACCAATGGAGCAACTACTGGAGCCACTATTAGTTAAGTTCTTAGAGGGCATACTCTACCAGAAAAACTGGCTTATGAATAGTATTTTTTGATTTCGGCAACTAATTTATCCAGAGCTACATCCTTTGCCTCTTTCTGATCACGCTCTTTCCATTCAACCCCTTCCTTTTCCAGGGTGCGGGTGGAAACTACGATTCTAAGCGGAATTCCGATTAAGTCTGCATCATTGAATTTAGCACCTGGACGTTCGTCTCTGTCATCGTAAAGCACTTCAACCCCTTCTTTTTTGAGATCATCGTAAAGTTTGTCTGCCTCTTTTTCCGCGCCTTTAATAGAAATTAAATGAACTTGGAACGGGGTAACTGGTTTTGGCCACATAATACCGTTCTCGTCGTGATATACCTCAACAAGTGACCCCATAATACGAGATGGTCCAATACCATAACAACCCATAGGTACCGAGTTTTGTTTGCCATTTTCATCTGTGTATTTAAATTCGAATGAATCGCTGAATTTGGTACCTAGTTTAAAGATATTACCCACCTCAATCCCCTTCTTTTCAACCAGATCTTTATTATCACATTCAGGACAAGTTTTTTGGTCATCTAGAATTTCGCGATTTACTGCAACCCGGCACTTTTCACAACAGTAAATGTGATCTTCACCAACATCAGATACAACTTGGAATTCGTGAGAATACTTACTAAAAGCACCACCGGAAGCATATGTTAAGTATGTGATCTTCGGGTCAAAACCAAGTCTTTCAAAGATTTTGTAATAGGCTTTTTTAGCTATTTCATAGAATTTATCCAGGTCTTCCTGACCGGTGTGGAATGAATAAAGATCTTTCATGCTGAATTCACGACCTCGCAGGATTCCGGACTTTGCACGTGGCTCGTTTCTGAACTTGTTTTGAATCTGAAATACCGAAAAAGGCAGGTCTTTGTAAGAAAAAGTGTAGTCTTTTCCGAGTGGCGTAACTATTTCTTCGTGAGTGGCTCCAAGTGCATACTCTTTATCCCCCGCACCTTTAAAACGAAATAAAGCATCAAAATTGTCCCACCTACCTGTCTTTACCCACACTTCCTTTGGTGTCATTGCGGGCATAAGAATTTCCTGACCTCCAATTGCCTCCATTTCCTCACGAATGATTTGTTCAACTTTTCTTAAAACCTTTAAGCCAAGGGGGCAAAATGTATAGACGCCTGCAACCTCTTGGTGGATGTATCCACCTCTTGTTAGGAACTCTGCATTTGCACTATCGGCATCATGTGGAATATCTTTTAATGTTTTTGTGAATAGATTAGAATATTTCATTTTTTTAATTTATGATCCCTTGCATTCTATCTATTTTCCTTATTGTCGTAAAGGAATAGATTTGGTAGAATTATGCTAAATTAAAATAAAAATATGCGTATAAAAAGATTTACATCAAATAGACTGATCCGAATTCTCGCGTTAGGTCTTTTTTTATTCCTTATAATTGGTGCTCCGCTGGCTTTTGGGCAATCAGATTTTACACCGCCAACACTACTTCCGGGTGATGATGCAAATTTAGGTGGTTATGGTGATTTATGTATAGGCCTTGCTAACGCAATTAGAACCGGTGATATTTCACTCAGGCAAGTCCCTTGCTTTATTAAATATTTTTCTCAAACTCTTATAGCAATTGCAGGTAGTCTTGCTGTAATTTTTGTAATGGTTGGCGGATACAGATACACCGTAGGCTCAGATGAGGATAAAGATGCTGCTAAAAAAACAATAACCTACGCGCTTATTGGTCTGGCTGTTTCCTTGATGGCATGGATACTTGTCGATGTTGTACTTCAATTTGTTACTGAATAATTCGTAATTATTAATTTAAAAAATATGGGACTAGAGAAATACCTTAATAGATCAACAAAATCATTTCTTAAGAAATCTCAAAAGAAGATTAGTGATCTGAAGAAAAAGCTGAGCATCCTTCAAATTAAGGAAAGTGAACTAGAAAAAGAAGAAAAAAATATGAAAAAGAATATGAAAGGCCCTGACCAAGAGATTAAGGTGATTCTCTCCGTAGATTCTGTAGTTAAATCCACAATTGCAATACTTTTGGTAATTGGTTTAGTTTATGTACTAGGGATAATAAAAAGTATTATTATCATCTTTCTTGTAGCCTTATTTCTTGCCGCAGCATTTAATCCAACCGTAGATAGACTTGAAAAACATCACGTTCCAAGACCACTCGGTATTATTTTGCTTTATGTAGTAGTGTTAGGAGTTTTTGTTGTAATGATTACATCTTTAGTACCTATTATTGCTGATCAGCTTGGTTCTTTAGCGTTTTCCGTACGCGATATGATTTATAACATAGTAAGTGATTCAAATCCTGATTCTTGGTTTATCTCCCAAATACAACCCTTCGCTAATCAGATATGGGAGACCGTTGATCAGGCTCAGGTTTTAAGCAGTTTAACAAATACATTAAGAGATGTTGCCACTAAACTTACGGATGTCGCAGGTAACGCAATTGGCGCTGTATTCGCGGTATTTAATGGAATATTTAACATGCTACTCGTTCTCATCCTTACCTTCTTTATGGTTGTGAGTAAGAAAAATACGAGTAATTTTTTCCATTCACTATTCCCAAGAAAATATTCGTCTTATATATCTATTAAAAGCAAAGAAGTTAGTAATAAAATTGGTGAATGGATTCGTGGCCAGATGCTACTTGCAATAGTTATGGGTATTTTAAGCTTTGCGGTCTTTAAAATAATCGGGCTGAATTTTGCTCTAACCCTTGCAATGGTTTCTGCTCTTGCGGAGTTTATTCCATATCTAGGTCCGCTTATTACTTTTGTATCAGCTACACTTATTGCCTTGAATCAGGATCCGGTAATCATGCTCTGGCTTATCCCAGCATATATAATATTACAGTTCTTGGAGGGGAATATCCTAATACCATTAATCGTTGGTAGATCCGTGGGGCTTAACCCAATAGTAGTCTTGTTTTCATTGCTTGCAGGTGGAACCATTGGTTTAAAGCTTGGTGGAAGCGTTGGCCTTGGGCTTCTTGGAATGATTATCGCCGTACCTCTTGCAAATATCGTTTCTTTATTCGTTTCGGAATATACAGAGAAGAATAAATAATCTTATTACAAGATTAGCTATTACAAGATTACAAGATTAGCTATTACAAGATTTCAAGATTGTTTTTGTTGTTGCTTTAAAAAATAATCTTGCAATAATTAATCTTGTAATCTTGTAATTATGTTATACATAAGTGAAATCTTTTACAGTATTCAGGGGGAAGGACCAAATGCGGGTAAGCCAGCGGTTTTTTTGAGGCTTTTTGGGTGTAATCTCAATTGTGTTTGGTGTGATTCTACGCATGCTACGCGTGCAATGTCCGATGTCCAATGTCCGATGTCCAATGCTGAAATACTTAAAAAACTCAAACAATATCCATGTAAGCATTTGATAATAACT
>JAHIYT010000172.1 GCA_018814945.1 Patescibacteria group bacterium | reverse complement strand
GAAAAAATTGCTGGTATTCTTGAAGCCTATTATCTGGAAAGAAACAAGCGCGCTGAGCTAAGACAGTCTATCGAAGAAAAAGCGGCATAAAATCAATAGTAGTGCTATCTCCTATAAGCAACATAAATATCTGCCTCCAACATCACGCCATTCTGGTAATAGTGATGAACAAAGTAGAGATTACCTTCTTTGTCTAAAGTTGGTTCACCAGCAAACTGCGAAACAATCAGTTCAGGTTTTTGCCATACACCATCAACTCTTTTAGATCGAAAGACGGCAGGAGTGCCGCTATACCAGCGATTAATCCACATTTCTTGCCCGTCCGGAGTTATGTAAGGAAAACCATCGTTATCAGGAGTATTTACGACTTCAATATTTACTGGGTTTACCCACTCACCATCAACTTTACTCAACATCCAAATATCTGTTCCACCTTTTCCGCCTTCCACATCAGAATGATAGTAGAGTTCATCTTCATACATATGTAATTCTCCAACTCCATATTCTTCAGGGAAGTCGTCCACTTTCCACCCCCTCCATGAATCTCCACTTCTTTTTGCAGTACCCCAATGTAAGCCTGTGTAGCCTTCTCTGGCCGTGCAAAATAACATCATTTCACCATGAACAAACTCACATCCATCTAGACTTAATTTACCGGTTTTCTGGAGCACAACTCTTGTTGCCTCCTGCCATGCCTCATCTACCAATTTTGACATCCAAATCCCTGTTACCTCATCAGTAAGTTGTTGTTCAATTGGAACACTTACATCCGGTGTAAAAAAGAAATAGAATTCATCTGCATCTGAAGGAAAAAACGGAGAATCTTCTGCTCCTGCCGTATTAACAGCATTAAATGGAACGGGTTTTTCAAATTCATTTGAATGTAAAATTGGTGGACTCCAGTCCGTTGCAGGAGTCATTTTAATCGCATCTACTGGTATTTTGGCATGTCTATCAACTGCAGGAATATCTTCTTTAGGCCATGCGACAATTGCCAAAACAACAATGAATAATATTAAAAATATTTTCTTCTTCATAACTCCTTAATTTAAAAAAATATTACCTCATTATTTTATTTCAAATATTTTTTTCTTTTTCCCTCTCTTTTCTTAAACATATCATCAAATATTTTCTTCAATTCTTTTGGCTTATAGATACCATGTTCAGTAACAACATAATCAATTAGGTCGACTGAAACGCGATCATGGGAAAATTTTAATCGTTCAAATTCAACATCAACCAATGAATGGTGTCTGGATCTATGAGGTTTTGTATATACCTCATGTGACTGTTTAGTTAACGGCCAAAGTGTAAATTTAGATGTTGTAATAAACGTATATACAGGCTTTTTTTCCAAATGAAAATGGGAAACAATTGCCTTAGTGCCCGGATCCATAACGAAGTTATAATTTTCCTGAAAGGTCACAGCCCCACAAAATACCATATCAATTGTTTTATCAATATGTGAAAGCATATGTGCTGGAATCACCTTGTATTCAATTCCCTGGCTGTGTAAGAAGGCAATGTTGTCTTCTGTTTTTTCTATATCTTGCTCAGCGACAATGACGGTAAATTTTTTATTTTGCTGATGCATAAGGGTAAGAGCGCCATGTATTGAATGGCTATGATCGTGAATTAATATTGTTTTACCTTCAACATCAATAGATTGAGCAACTTGTGTTAGTTGTAATTTTTCAAGCTGATAAGCAACACCTATACGATCGATCTTCATAATTAGTCTATCGATTGGTATCTCCGGAGATGCAATTTCATTTTCATCTAATATTTTATAAAAACTATCTAGCAAAATTGCATAACGAGGTTTTGTTGATTGCAATAGCTGAAAAAGAAGCATTAGCTGATGTTCAAACTCATCCTTGGTTTCAATTTTATATTGAAAAAGCGCATCCTTAAGTGCATCAAGTACGATGATACAAAAGCCGTGTGTACCTAAATCAGATTCTATATCCCTAAATAATTTTGAAAGAACTGTCTGCATAGAAATTTAATTCGTAATTCGTAATTATCAATTAATAATTAAAAGTAAAAATACCAAACCATTAAATAAACAGAAGATACTGAAAGGGCTACAAGGGTAATAGGTAATCCGTAGCGAAGATAGGAGAGGAAAGTAATTGGAATACCTTTATTCCGAGCTAAATCTACACCAATTACATTTGCAGAAGCACCAATTACAGTTCCATTACCGCCAAGACAAGCACCAAGAATTAATGCCCACCACAAAAGACTAAAATGAGGATCAGAACCAAGTATTTCTTGCATATTAAATACGATTGGAATCATAACAGTAACAAACGGAATATTATCAACAATCATTGATAAGACGCCCGCACTCCATAGGACAATTAAAATTAATAATGCAAAGTTATCTGTTATACCAACGAGTGAGTGTCCAACAACTTCCAATACTCCAACCTTTTCTAAACCATGAGCAAGAACAAACAACCCAGCAAAAAACCCTAATGTAGGCCATTCGACCTTACTTAAAACATGATGAACATGAATCTTTTTATGTACAATAATCATCAACATCAAAGCACCTACAAACGCAATAACCGCCAAAGGATAACCAAGGATAAATTGAGTTAAGAAACCGACTATTGTTAAGGCCAATGCGACTGCAACAGTAATCATATAACCAACATTCAACTTAGTTTTTACAAACTCGTATTGAATTTTTTTTAAGAGCAGATTGCTTAAGAACAACTTTGGTAAATGGTGGTGAATTGGTTTTAAATCCTTCCAATGCAGTACATAAAATATTCCCAAAACAAGAACAATAATTGCCACAATAGGAATCCAAAGATGAATGATAAAATCATTAAAAGAAATACCAGCCATTGTACCAACCAAGATGTTTGGCGGATCACCAACAAGCGTAAGCGCACCACCAATATTGGAAAACATTATTTCCGCAATTACATAAGGAAAGGGGTTATAACCCATACCACTTACAAGTGCGATAGTAATTGGTACAACAATCAGAATAGTTGTTACGTTGTCTAAAAACGCTGAGGCAAAAGCCGTAACCAACATAAAGAATAGAAATATAAGGAAAGGATTTCCTTTGGAAAACTTAGCCAGTTTAAAATTAATCAGCGCAAACAAACCAGATTCCTGAGCTATTTCCACCAGAATCATCATCGCCGTAAGCAACGCAATTATTTCAAAATTTATCGCTTCAACCGCCTCTTCAAAAGTCAAAATTCTGCTTAATATCAACATTCCAGCACCAGCCAAGGCTACAACAGACTTGTCGATGACTTCAAAAATAATTGCAACAAATACAATCCCAAAAACTGATACAGTTAAAACTGTCTGCCAATGATTAATAACAAAATCCATCATAATTTTTCTAGGTAAG
>JAHIYT010000171.1 GCA_018814945.1 Patescibacteria group bacterium | reverse complement strand
GCTAATCTTGTAATAAACAAAAATGAAAATAGCTATAGTAACTGATTGGTTAACGAATTATGGTGGCGCGGAGAGCGTTATAAGTGCTTTTCATGATCTTTTTCCAGATGCACCTATTTATACAACAATGTATAGACCAAAGAAAATGAGGGAGTTAGGTAAACTAAAGAATGTAAAAACGACTTGGTTAAATAAAATTCCGACTTCTAAACATCAGTATTTATTAAGCCTAATGCCAACTGCTATTGAGATGATAGATTTGAATGAATATGATGTAGTGCTTTCTAGTTGTCACAGTGTGAGTAAGGGGGTAATTACAAAGCCGAGCACATTACACATAAGCTACTGTCATACGCCTATGAGATATGCGTGGGAGAGTTGGGATTTTGAAACAAGACTTAAAAAATTTCCTTCAATTCTTCATGGAAGTATTAGAAAACAAATTAAAAAAATTAGGGAATGGGATTATTGTGCGGCTCAGAGAGTTGATAAATACATAGCTAACTCAAGCCATATTGGCGGGCAGATTAAAAAGCATTATAAGAGAGATTCTGACGTAATTTATCCGCCAGTACATACCGAAAAGTTCACTCCAATTAAAAATCCAACAGAAGATTTTTATTTAGCTGTCGGACGTTTAATTCCCTATAAGAAATTTGATTTAATAGCCGAAACTTTTAATAAATTAAAAAAGAAAGTGAAAATTGTTGGTACTGGTCCTCATTATAAAAAGATTAAGGAAATGGAAAGTGAGTATGTGGAGGTTTTGGGTTATGTGAGTGATAAAGAATTGGCTGATTTATATCAAAACTGTAAAGCATTTTTATTCCCACAATTGGAAGATGCGGGAATTGTGCCGTTGGAGGCCATGGCGGCTGGTAGGCCAGTTATAGCGCTTAATAGAGGAGGAAGTTTGGATACCATGATAGATGGAAAAACAGGTGTCTTATTTAAAGATCAAACTGTTAAAAGTTTATCGGAAGCTGTTGAGAAGTTTGAGAAAATGAAATTTGATCCAAAGTTTATTCGTAAACACGCGGAGAAGTTTGATGTGGAGATTTTTAAGAAGAATATTTTGGATTATATTCAAAAAGAATATAAAGCATTTTCGAAATAAATCTCCTGTCGAGGGACCAATTATTGGACCAATTGTTGTTTTTATTTTAAATATGTGATAAATTTTGCCTCCTTAGTATTAAGAAGAATGTTTTTGTAATCTTAATTGAATATTATGATTAAAGATATAAATGAGCTAGAAATTTATCAACTTTCATTAAAAGCGTCTGTGGAAATAGCAAGCTTTATTAAATCTATTCCATGTTATTGGAATATACCTGAATCTAACCAAATAATTAGATCTTCCAGTTCCATACACTCAAATATTGCAGAGGGTTTTGGACATAGATTTTACCCAAGACAATTTATTAGATATTTATCTATAGCCATTGGATCAAGTGATGAATCTAGGAACCATGTATACAAACTCACCAGTTGCGGATACATAAAAGATTCAGAAGCGGAAAAATTTGCTAAAAGTTTTAAAAATATCTCTGTAAAAACAACAAATCTCGTAAATTATCTTAGAAAAAGATACAATATTAATACAATCTCTAATTAATCCACGACTGGTCTCACAACTGGTCCCTCTATTGGAATATGAACGACAAGGAAGATTCAATCAAAGAATTAATGACAATTCCGAGTGTTGGTAAATCGATTGCCAATAAACTTTATAATATCGGAATTAGAAAAATTGCTGACTTAAAGGGTAAAAACCCTGAAGAATTGTATTTTAAATGCTGTGCGTATGATGGTGAAAAACATTGTCGCTGTTTTTTGTACACACTTAAATGTGCAGTTTACTTTGCCAGCACAAAAAATCCGAATCCGGAGAAATTGAGGTGGAATTACTGGAAAGACAAATAAATTTCTGATTTCAAATTTCGGATTCTTGATTCCCATTCCAGATTTAGAATGTAAAATCTTGCATTGAATCCGAATTCAGAATTCACAAATCAGAAATGGTTAGCTTTTTTTTACTCTTAGTAATGGTTGGCTCTTTACCATAATATGGTTCTATGAGCGCATAAGTCGTTTGTCTTTTGTCTTTCGTCGTTTGTACAACCTTGGCCCACGTTTCTTCGGGAGATAGGACATTGGTTATTTGCATGAAAGTTGTTGGGAGTTTTTGGCGATGTTCGTCAGAAAGTTCCCCTAACCATTTTTTAGCTCCTGATAATTGCTGAATTGGCACAATTGGATCTGAGGTCTGAGATCCGAGCTCTGAGATATACACCTCTTCTTTATTCATTGACTGAAGGTAAATAAAGTCTTTCTCATCAGTTCTGTAGTTCCACCATTCATCTGTTTTTAGGCCGACGATTGGTATTTTGAGTTGGTGTGCAAATTGATTAGCAACAGCTATTCCAACACGAAGGCCTGTGTAGCTACCAGGACCTCTTATTACAAAAATTCCCTGGAGATCGGAAAGTTGGAGTCCGGACTCCTTAATAACCCTATCAATTGCCCCAATTAATTGCTCGGAAGCGTTTTGAGGATCAAGAATTTCGTGATAAATTTTATCACCAACTAAAGTTACTCCGGATTTCGATGTTGTGGTATCTATACAAAGAAACATTTATTTGCATTATAGCGATATTAATCTTACCCTAAATGTAATAAATTTGAATAACTTTTTCATTTGGCAGAACTTTTACCAAAAGATGAAGGCCCTGATACAAAGTTAGCCAGAAAATATGGTCTTAATGATGATCAGATCGAGGCTCTTGGTGGTATGGGTAGTATAATCCCACGTGCGTCAATCTGGAGGTTTCAAAAAAAATCAGCAGAACAAATAAGGGGATCCATAGAGAGATATTCAGATTCATATCTCGCTGCTACCCAACTTTTTGTTGATGCGCTTAATGAAGGAGGACCTAGTCTTGAATGTGCAAATAAACAATTAATAAAGCTCACTAGGTTGGCTATAAAAAGGGACATAGAAATTCGGGCAGAATTAATTATTCGAAGTCTAACTCTTCCACCTGAACACCCTGATAGTAGTACTTAATAATTTCATCGTAAGTTTTACCTTCTTCAGCTTGTGCTGTTGCACCATATCCACTTAGGCCAACACCATGCCCCTGCTTTGTTAGACCTTCACACCATGGATCTGCGACAGATTTTAGATATGGAGTGTGAGTCCAGCCCCAAACTTCTTCGGCGCTTTTTGTAGCACCATCACTTTGATTAAAGTATGGAGTTTTTACTAGTTCGCCGTTGTAAGTAACTACTTCGTCTTTCGTAATTGCAACTGCTCCGACGAAATTTGGTGAGCGGGATTCTAATCCATAACCGAGGTATTTTTGGAATATTGCCGGGTCATCACTACCGTCGTATGGGAGGCCTGGGAATTTGCGGTTTTCATCCAACATGTAGAATCTTGCATATGTGCGGGCAAGAACTGCAATCACTTTTTGTTTTTCGAAATGAGCGCTATTGGATACTTCTCCAAGGCCTTTTAGATAGTCCTCTAATTGTAGTTCGTTGATGTACGCGGTTTCGCCATTAATTACTCGGACTTCAATGCTTCCTCGGAAGCGATTGTCGTTTAAGCTTTCATTCCATGTAGGTCTGTTCTCATATGTAATGATTTCCATTATTCCCTCATCTCTTGGTTCAAAACGGACGACATCACTGCTTTTAGATGTATTACCTACTTGAACGTGAATGTTGTTCCCAACTTTGGTGACTAGAGCTTCGTTACCGGATGCCATATTAAACATGGTGTTTCCACTGCTATTTACTACTGTGAAGTTTTTATTAGATGTGATTTTGGATGTAGAGTTGCCATAAGACAATCTAACTCTGAATGGTTCTTCGGTATTGGAAACAGTACTTGTAGGAGTTGTAGTGGCTGTTGTAGTCGAACTGCTAGATGTGCTAGTAGTTGTGGTAGTCGGTTTGTTCTCTATGGTTTGTACTGCTCTTTGTTGATTTATTTTGGCGTCTGTTAAGTCAGTAGAACTTTCTACCCGATCACCAAATACACGGAAAATATAATGCGCATTGCCATTAGCGATCCAACCTATATTTTCAACTACTAATTGAAATCCTTCCTTATAAATTCCTTTATTTTCTGGTTTGATTTTAAATGTGAATGAACCTATTTCACCAGGTTCTACAAGGGTTTCATTAAGAACTGCTGAACGGTATTTATTCGTCCATCCGTCTTCGTAATACAAACTACTTAAACGATCGCGAGGGTTAGATGCACCTAAATAAACTGCATTTGGCCCCTTATTACGCCATATAATGTTACCAGTATTTTTAAATTTAACTGTTATTTCTTTTTCCTGACCCGGTTTTAGATTGATGTTTGCATCATTTTGTTCAACAAGTGTTGCTCTTAAACTTGGTTTTTGTACACTAATTACGTAACGGGCTACACCGCCTCTGATTGGTATTTTATTAAATTTAGAATTTAGGAATATACTGTGTGATCCTTCTTCATAAGGCGCCTGTACCCAGAAGTCAAAATTTGCCTTTTCCCCTGGCTCAACTGGTTCAAGTGGCACTAATTTGCTCTTGAAAACATTTACACCTCTTCCAAGTAATGCAGTTTGCATATTATCCTGAGTCCAAGTTAGATCTCCCCGGTTTTCAATTTGGAGTTCTATTTTAACCATTTCTCCTGGAAGAAGTGAATTAATGCTGTTTACCTTATTAATTCTAGCCAGGTGGATTGGTTCTTTTATAGTTACTTCAAATCCAAGTGCCTTGTCTTTTAACCATCCAACATTTTCTATGACGGGTGTGAATTGTTCGAGAGCTTTCCCAGTTTTGCCAACTGGTACTTGCAGATTCATTACAAATCGACCTGATTGCCCTGGAGCTACTTCGCTTTCAAGAAGATATCCTAAGCGTGCAGGATTGTCTTCTATGAAGATACTTTTTCTATCTCGTGGACCTGATGTACCCAATGTTATTTGTTTATCTCCATAATTTCTCCAGGTCACGTTTCCAGTATTTTTTAGTTCCACATATGCTTCAAGGGTTTGGCCTTGATATACAACTCCACTCGGCAACTCTGAATCAACTATCATGTAATCCATATTCGGCTGATTTACATTAAATCCTAAATCTACGGAAGATCTGGAAACTTTGTAACGGCCATTAACTACAGGGGCAACTTCAAAGTTATAGTATCCACTGTAATAACCAGCCTCTAATTCAACTTCAAAAGTTCCTATTTTACCAGGTTCAACCGAATTTTCTTTTAGATCTGCAGCAACGAAGGATTTGTCCTCTATTATAGGAACAACTCGTGAATCTGGGTCATTATTTAGTGCGACATGAAGCCATGTGTTATGATCCCACGTTTTTTTACCGGTATTCCTGAATCTTAACGTTATTGTTTTACGTTCATTTGGTTCTAACAATAAATTTGAGAAATCCGTGAGGGCCTGGGCATTGTAATCAAGATTTTCTACCATTAAATTGCTTTCTCGAAATGTTCCGCTACGAAGCGTCAGAGCTGCTCTCTCACGAATAGTTGGCAGTAGATCGTAGAGTTTTTTACCAGGACATGCTGTTGGTCTTACGTCTCTGTGTCCAAGAATGTTAGCTAGTTTTTGACCTCTAAATACTGAAGTTTCATTTGGGCCTATTCCATATTGTTTTGTCTTTTGGGCGACTAAAGTAATTAGAGCTTGTAGTGCTGGTTCTGGAACGTCGTCTTCGTCGTAATTACCAATTACTGCAATACCTAATGATCCGTTGTTATAGCAGAGAGCATGCGCTCCTATCACTTTATCTCCACCATATCTACCTTCATATATGTTCCCGAGCGGGTCTATGATGTAGTTGTAGCCTATGTCTCCCCAACCTCGAGAAATTGTGTGGT
>JAHIYT010000170.1 GCA_018814945.1 Patescibacteria group bacterium | reverse complement strand
TGAAAATAAACCATGTACAAAAACCACGGTCTCATCAGCTCCATTGTCTATAAACTGATAATAGACGGCTTGTTTTTTGTTAATGATTTTTTTGAGCTTTTCTTTCGGCATTTTATTTTTTACAACAATGATTATATCAATTTTTTTTTACTCAGTCACCTCCGGATTAACACGCACCAATTTATTTGCATGTCCTAATGATACCCATTTTGCTGCCACTTTTTCATCAAGTACCGGTGCTTCATAACCAAAACGATTTTCAAATAACAATAAAAATTTAGCTATATTTCCACGAGCTTCTTCAATTAGTCTGCTTACTGTTTCACGATCATCTACATCTACCTGGCAATATATAGGCTCTCCTTCTTTCATTATTGAGGGCTATTAGAGTGTGCTACCTTAACATATTTATTTAATGAAGTAAATGGTCACTTTTCTTTAAATTCAAAAAGCCTAAAATACAAAATGCTCCTATGCCCATAACCACCCAAAGGTAAACAGCAGGAAGAAAATAAAATGCTACAGCGAGTAGAGCTGAGGCTGTTAAGCGTCCAATATTTAAATGAACTTCTCTGTTTAAATGAAAATGAATTGGGTGAATTTTGCTGCTGTATGCAAACAAATATGAATCACCAATTGTTATGTGCATATTCATTGTTAAGCGATTTATAAGTTCCACAGCCGTTACCCAAATCATATGTGGATAAAAGAACAATGTTGTGTATAACAATATAGCGAATAGTCTTATATAGGTAAGACGCGTAAGCATCATTTTTCTTTTTCTTTGGTCAAACCAACTCCCTGCCCACCAGCTTAACATTGCGGCCATTAGGGTAGTAAAACCAACCAGTAATCCAAATCTCATAATGTTCCCAATGAATATTGCAAAAACCAGAACCCATACATTATGTACAAACATACTTGTGAAGGCTTCGAAAATATAAGTAAGTCTGATTGCTTTCAGGTCAGGTTTTTTTAATATATTGAATACTTTTTTAAAATCGTAGCCTCTTGGATGAGGTGGCGCGTAGAACATGAAAATTGGTATTAAGCTCAATACTCCTGCAATTGCACCAAGTATAAACGTTACGTTAAATGAAATTAGGAAGCTAATTACTCCACCAACTATTGGTGCTAAAAATCCGATTACAATTCTAATTATCGTAAGCGTGCTTATTTGTTTTCCAATTTTGGTGTAATCGGCATTTACCGAAAAGAACCAATGCCTAATCATCCAATAAAAAGTAATGTAGATGGAAAAACACAACGTTGCTGGAATCATTAATTGAATATTTTCCGTTGTTGTTTGTCCAAATAATCCAAGTGCAGCTATATAAAAGATTATTCCTATGGCCATGAAGTATTTCGGATTCTTAAGTTTCATCGCCAGATTAAAAGTTGGTATGAAAAATATTGAATATATTAGATTCCAAGCGAATGTAAACAGAAAAACAGCACTGATTGATCCGAATAACTTGTATATAAAAATAGGTAACACAATAACCAGCATACTATCGCTGAATTGAAAAAATAGTTCGTGGATGTAGAATAATTTGATATTTCGTTGTTTCATAGCTCAGTAATTGTATATTAAAAAACTTGCCAAGTAACTCTCTTTTGACTAGAATGACCAGGCTTTAAATGTGCGCCTGTAGCTCAGTGGATAGAGCGTCCGGTTGCGGTCCGGGAGGTCGTAGGTTCGACTCCTATCAGGCGCACCATCGCAGATTTATGATTCAGCTTTCGAATAAGCCTTCATTTTATTTCGGCTTTTTCTTTAGCTTGCGCATGAATCTGCTCCTTCCCCACAAAATTCGCTACGCTCCCATTTTGCGGGGACTCCTTTTAAGGTGCGCCAGCTAGTTACTCTTTGCTATAATTCTTTTAGTCTAATAAAAATAAATATGAAACAAGTTCCAACTTCCCTCCGCATATGGTTCACTATTCACTTTGCTGTCGATATGATTTTTGCATTTCCTCTTTTGTTTGCACCGGAATGGACATTGGGTTTATTTGGAATTTCTATGGCTGCGAGTCTAACCGCTCGTTTGGTTGGAGCGGCTTTAATTGGTATAGGTGGTGTTTCTTTAGTTGTCCGCCATGAAAGCGCTGATGTCTTTCATGCACTGCTTACTCTTAAAATTTTATGGTCACTTTCTGCCATGGTTGCAATTTTGCTCTATATATCAGAAGGAGGCCCTCAAACAAGTTGGATAATACTTTCGGTATTTCTAGTTTTTTTCTTTATTTGGGTTTATTACAAAAATCGATTGGGAAAAAATTGATCTTTTGTTTACAATGAAACAGTAACAAAGTCATTCAATGATTAGTTTTCACAACGTAACAAAAAAATTCGGTCCCCATCTAGTGCTAGATAGAGTCACCTTTGAAATTCAACCAAATGAGTTTGTTATTTTGAAAGGTACGTCTGGTGCTGGTAAATCAACTGTGGTTGCGCTTTTGATGGGAGCAGAAAAGCCAGATAGTGGATCAATTGAGGTGGACGGAATGATGGTTAACGATATGGACGATGATACGTTACAACTTTATCGCAGAAAGATTGGAGTTGTTTTTCAAGATTACAAATTGCTTCCGAAAAAGACTGTTTTTGAAAACGTAGCGTTTGCAATGGAAGTTTGTGGTGAAACAAATGAGGTTATTCACAGAAAGGTTCCAGAAGTTTTAGAGAAGGTTGGTTTACTTCATTTTCAGGACAAATTTCCAGATCAACTTTCTGGTGGCGAACGCCAAAGGCTTTCTATTGCACGTGCGCTTGTTCACTCACCACGTCTTATAATTGCAGACGAACCAACAGGTAATTTGGATGAAGGTAATGTAAAAGGCATTATCGAACTTTTAAATAAATTGCATCGGGAAGGAGCTACTGTTTTTGTAACAACTCACG
>JAHIYT010000169.1 GCA_018814945.1 Patescibacteria group bacterium | reverse complement strand
TGCTGCTGCTGGCGGTGCTGCTGTCGCTGAAGAAAAAGACAGTTTCGATGTTGTACTGTCTGCTGCCGGTGGGCAAAAGATTTCTGTCATTAAAGCAGTACGTGAAATCACTGGTCTTGGCCTTAAAGAGGCTAAAGATCTTGTGGATGCTGCTCCAAAACCAGTTAAAGAAGGAGTTGCAAAAGACGAAGCTGAAAAGATCAAAGCTCAACTTGAAGAAGCTGGTGCTACTGTTGAGTTGAAATAATTATTTGTGAATACTAACCAAGCCCATTCGACTTAGTCGGGTGGGTTTGGTGTATTTATTTGACCTAGAGGTTACAAAAGTGATAAATTCTTTCAGGTAACCTACAAAAACTAAATCTTACTAAATGGCTTTTAAAACCCGTCAAATTCGTAAACGGCCCCCTATAAAACCATTTAAGATCCTTAAAAATATCTGTTCTGGAATTTGGAGATTACTATCCAGAACCACTCCAAAACAACGAAGTTATATTTGGGGGGCTATTTTGGTTATAATCGGGATTTTTGTCGTTAGCAAAGTAATGCTAGCGGCCTATCATTTCGTTACTGGTTTTGATCCAAAAAATTTACTATACACAATTGGTTCAGATCTGGAAAAAGATGAAAATGGCTACACAAATGTTCTGCTTCTCGGGGACGGTGGGCATGTTCGAGATGGTGCAGACCTAATCGACACCATAATGGTGGCCAGCATAGATTATGAAAAAAATGCCGTGTCTCTTCTTTCAATCCCACGTGATTATTATGTAGATTCTGAAAGTGTTATTTGGAAAAGTAAAATCAACGAGATTTATAGAAATCACAAGAATCAAATGGATGAAGAAGCAAGATATGAATTATTTAAGACAGTTGCAGGGGAGATAGCTAATTTAGATATTCAATATTACGCAAGGGTTAACTTTAATGCCTTTGTAGAAGTTGTCGATAGTTTAGACGGTATTACGGTCGATGTAAAAGATAGTATTTATGACCCCTATTACCCGAATGAAACAGATGATGGATACACACTGTTTGAGGTAGAGAAGGGTGTTCAGGAGATGGACGGAGAAACAGCTCTTAAATTTGTTAGAAGTCGCAAAACCACCTCAGATTTCGACAGAGCAGCTCGCCAGCAACAAGTTCTCGAGGCAATACGAGAAAAAGCTCTTTCTAAAGATATTCTAACCAGCCCTAGTAAACTCAAAAATATTTACAGTGCTGTTAGTAAAAACATGAACACAGATCTTTCTCTCGGTGAACTAATAGCTCTGGCTGGATTTGGTCAGCAATTCGATAGAAGCCACCTAGTTACAAAAGTGATGCACGATGATCCAGGTCAAGACGGAGGGTTTCTTTATACTCCAGAACAAGAACTTTATGATGGATTATTTGTCCTTATTCCATTTGGAGATAGTTTGGAGTTAATCCATAAATATGCGGATTTAATCTTTAATAAAAGAGAAGCCCTTTGGGGGGAGCTGTCACGCATAGAAATTTTAAATGCCACTAAGTATTCCGGAATTGCAAGAAATGCGGCCTATCAGCTAAACAGGTTCGGATTCAATATTGTAGGTGTGGATAATTACTATGATAAAGACGGTGAAAAGAAATATATCGATAAAAGTGTAATTTTTTATTACGAATGGGAAGAGGATAAAAACAGTGTTATAACCGCTAAATATCAATCCACTCTAGATGTATTAAACGGCTTTATGAAGGCGGAATCACTTCCTGGTGATTCACTTGATGCAGGTTATAATGCAAACCTTACAATCATTCTAGGGGAAGACTATGATGTTTTTCTTGTAAAATAACTTGCCAAACTCATTTTTTTCCCTTAAAATACCCCAGCTAAAGCAATTTACAATTATCAATTTACAATTTTCAAAGGTTTGAAAATTTAAAATTTAAAATTTAAAATTCGAAGAAATGCCGATAACCAAGCAAGTAATCAAGAGAATGAAACAAAGCAGAGCTAAGTATGCTCGCAATAAGCACTACTCTAGTGACATGAAATCGCTTATAAAATTGATTTTAGAATACATAAAAAAAGGTGAAGCTGACAAAGCTACTAAAATTCAATCTAAAGTTGTTAAAGCCATAGATACTGCTGCAAAAAAGAATCTTATTCACAAGAATAATGCAGCTCACAAAAAATCAAGAATCCAAAAGGCATTAAATTCAATGGGTGAAAGCAAGCCTAAAACTGAAAAAGTTGAGAAGAAGTCAGCTAAGAAGGTTACAAAAAAAGAGGAAAAAGCTGAGAAGAAATAGTCTTTAGTCCTTAGTCGTTAGCCCTTGGAGTCTCAAACGACAAAAGACGAGCGACTAACAACTATCAATTTATGTCTAAAGGAAAATACTTAGGAATAGATTACGGAGACAGGCGCGTTGGTATCGCTGTTTCTGATTTTGATAAGGAGATTTCTTTTCCTCGTGATTTCATAGAATATGAAACTGACGCCAGTCTAATTAAAATTCTCGGAAAAATCTGTGAAGAAGAACAAATATCAAAAATTATCCTAGGCCTTCCTATCCACATGGATGGAACTTTTGGTGAAAGAGCAAAGAAGACTCAGAAATTCTTCGATAAGCTGAAGAACAAGCTCCCAGGCATCGAAATAGACTTCTTTGATGAAAGATTAAGTACCGAATACGCAACCAAAGCTCTTAGTATTCAAAAGATCAAAGTGAAAGATCAGAAAGGAAAAAGAGATGCGCTCTCTGCACAGATCATCTTGCAGAATTACTTAAATAGCCTAAGCTAAAACAATTCAGATTTAAGATCTCAGATTTGGGATCCAATTTAACATGTCACATTTTAAAATCTAAAATTAGAATCTGAGATCCGAGGTCTGAGATCTGAAATTCAGATAATAGGTGGTATTTCACTTTTATGCCCATTTGCCTGAATCCTATTCCACAACTTTTTCTCATTTTCAGTCTCCGGTTTTTCGCCTTGCTCAAATTTCTTTAAAATTTCATCAATCTCCTGGTAGCCAACACCAATTTCATTTTCATCACTTTGGTCCGGTGCAAGTCCTGCGGATGGTGTCTTTTCAATAATCTTTTCTGGCAATTTAAGCTCCTTGCTTACTTCCCACACCTCTGTTTTATATAAACTCCCAATTACCTCACAGTCGCACGCCCCATCGCCATATTTGGTGAAATAGCCCAGTATTAGTTCGGTCTTGTTGCCAGTACCCAACACTAGAGCGTCATGAGTATTTGCATAGTGATACAAAATATTAGCTCTCGCTCTTGCCTGTACATTCATCTTTGCAAAACCGGAAGCCTGCCAAGGAAGGCTGTCGTAGCTATTTATAAAATCATTTATCGAGATAGTCTCATACTTAATTCCAAGTTCTTCAGCAAAATTACTGGCATCCTGTACATGATCAGGATTAGTTAATTCGTCATTTGGCAAAATTAGAGCGGTCACATTCTCTTTGCCAAGCGCCATAACTGCAATTTTAGCAGTGAGTGCACTATCAACTCCACCGCTCAGCCCCAATACAGCTTTCTTTTTATTGGCTTCTTTGAAAAAAGACTTAAGATTTTGGGTAATATTATCGACCATTAAAAATTGCCTAAGTTAAGCATAGGTAATACATTATCAGGCAAAATTCCCCAATTAATATCTTCAGCCATTTTTTGAACGAATTCAAATTCAATTACTTCAGGATAATTACGAAGAGATACACCTTTTAATCTGATCGCTTCAGCATCAGCTTCAGCTTCGATAATCTTCTTTTCTTTCAATTTTTCAGCCTCTAATCTCTGATATTCAGCCTTCTGTATCTTTTGTTCAGCTACTTGCTTCTCTTCAATAGCCAGAGCATATTCGGTAGAAAAGGCTATATGACGAAGTAGTACATTTTCTAAGATGATATCTTTTTCTGCGTAGAGAACATTAATTCTTTCATTAATTTTTTTCTCTGCCTCATCACGCTTTTTAGCATAAACATCAATAGCGGTATATTCAGCAATTTGAGATCTAATTTGACTGCGAGCAATCGGTCTAATTATCTTTTGTAAATAATCCGGACCTACGGATTGAAATAGCTCAGCGGCCATAGTTGGATCAACATGGAATAGAACAGTCGCATCTACTTTTACAGTTTGTCCGTCAGACGTAGGCGCAGTCATACTGTCATCGCTCCATACAGCACCTTCACCAGGCGACACGCTCATTGTATATTCTTGCGTTCTTACATCTGTTAAATAACTAACCTGCCAGAATGGTATTTTTAGATGTAGTCCCTCAGGAAGCTCTTCTGCAAGTACACCACGACCACGGTCATAAATAATACCCACATTCCCAGGAGGAACGGACACAAGTCCATCTAAAATTATTAATACGACAACTACAACAGCGACAATAACACCAGTTTTTTTGTAGTCCCATTGGAACATGGATCTCAATTGGTTCATTGGATTTTGAATCATTGTTTTTAGGTTAGGTTGCTTCGTCATTATACATAAATGATTTTTATTTGACAGGTGAACATTTGTTTACTAAAA
Organism: Patescibacteria group bacterium; assembly: GCA_018814945.1. GTDB lineage: Bacteria > Patescibacteriota > Gracilibacteria > UM-FILTER-43-11 > UM-FILTER-43-11 > JAHIYT01. The sequence goes on along the minus strand of JAHIYT010000169.1, from coordinate 4,482 downwards.
TTAGGATGCTTTATCTCCCCAGCCCCTGAAGGCGCGATTCTCTAATCGCGCTTCAGAGGGCTGGGGGTAACCAAATAAAAACCATGAAACTAAAAACAATATATCTTTGCTCCAAATGCGGTGCTGAAAGCCCAAGATGGTCAGGTCAATGTATGCAATGTAATTCCTGGAATACGCTTGTTGAAGATGTCATAAATGTTGGGAAAAAAGATAAGATCATAAAACACATCGCAATTAAACCCAATATCCATCTGTCTGATATTCATTTTAAAGAAATTCGTTTAAAAACCGGTATTGGAGAAATTGATCGAGTTCTTGGTGGGGGATTCATGGAGGATTCAGTTGCATTACTCGTCGGTGATCCGGGCATTGGTAAGTCAACTCTCACAATTCAGATTTGCGACCAGATAGCAAAAGCTAAATCCGTTCTATACTTTTCTGGCGAAGAATCAGTTCAGCAAATTGCTGGTAGAGCCAAGCGTCTCAATCTCAAAAATCCAATTTCTATTGTGAATATAAACAGTTTGGAGGCTATTTTAGCTACTATCGATGCGGAAAAACCGGGTTTTGTTGTAGTTGACTCTGTCCAGGTTATGGGTAGCGAAGAGATTGCTAGTCAGGCCGGCTCAATCTCTCAGGTTCGTTATGTTACTGAGCAACTCATGCAAGTCGCCAAATCTAAAAAAATTCCAATTCTCCTAATAGGCCATGTAACAAAAGACGGTCAACTGGCAGGCCCTCAGGTTCTCACTCACTTGGTAGATACGGTTTTGTATTTAGAAGGCGATAACCACCACCAATTCCGATTACTTCGTTCCACTAAAAACCGCTTTGGGGCAATCGATGAAGTCGGTGTATTTAATATGGAAGAAAAGGGCTTAGTTGAGGTTAAGAACCCATCCGCATTATTCTTAGAAGGCAGAGCAAAAGATCCAATAGGGTCTGTAATAGTTCCAGTACTTGAAGGAACCCGTACATTTCTAGTCGAAGTACAAGCGCTAACTAACTACACACAATTTGGTTACCCAAAACGTACAGCAAGTGGCTTTGATATTAACCGTCTAAACATAATAATTGCCGTCCTAAACCGTTATGCAAAAATCAAACTCGATTCATCCGATGTGTTTGTAAATGTCGTTGGTGGTCTAAAGTTATCCGAACCAGCAGCCGATCTTGCCGTTGCCATGGCAATTGTGAGTTCCAAATTACAAAAAGCACTTCCACCGGATCTAGCCATAATGGGTGAAGTTGGCCTAAGTGGAGAAGTACGTAGCGTAAGTCAGTCGAAGAAAAGAATAAAAGAGGCTGAAAAATTAGGGTTCGAGAAAATTCTTTCGTTCGATAAAGTTAAGTCAGTTCAAAATGCTATATCCAGCTTCTTTAGCTAGTTAGCTTCTTTAGCTTCATTAGAATTATAATTGAATATTTTGTGACTATAAGAAATATGATTCATACATATAAAGACTTAATTGTATGGCAAAAAGCCATGAATTTGGTTGTTGAAATATATAAAATAACGACATTGTTCCCAAAATCAGAATTATACGGACTTGTTTCTCAAATTAGGAGATGTTCAGTATCAATTCCATCTAATATTGCAGAGGGTAGATTTAGAGGAACAAAAAAAGGTTATTTGAATTTCTTAAGAATTGCTTATAGCTCAGGAGCAGAATTAGAGACACAAATTGAAATCTCGAAACGCCTTGAATTCAATGCTGATTATTCAAAGGTTGATATTCTACTCGAAGAAGTAATGAAAATGTTAAACACAATGTTAAGAAAAATGCACCCCTAACTAGCTAATTAAGCTAACGAAGCTAAAAAGCTAAACTTGAAAAAACCTCTCCGCATTCTCCGTTGTAATCCTTATGACCTCCTCAAGCGAAACATTCTTAATTTCCGCAATGGCTTTCGCAATATCGGCAACATACGCAGGTTCTCCCGGTCCACCTTGTATGCCTTCAATTGCAATATATGGGGCATCGGTTTCAAGCATCATTCTTGTCAGTGGCATATCTGCGATAACTTCACGTAAGTCATGATTGTTTTTGTAAGTAATAATACCGGTAAAACTAATCATTAAACCCATATCCATAATTCTGTCTGCTTCCACCTTGTTGCCGCTAAAACAGTGAATTACACCATTTTTAAATTTTTCCTGCTCCAAAATATGAATCAAATCAATAAAAGCCTGTTCGTTTTCACCCGGATTCTTACCACCTCTGCAATGAATAATAGCCGGTTTATCAATCTGTCTCGCAATATTTAATTGTCCTACAAAATATGCAGTCTGTAAGTCGTGTTCTGCGGTATCGTGATAATAATCCAACCCTATTTCACCAATTGCCACCACCTTTTCTTCGTTTTTCGCATACTCTAAAACCTTTTCCAATTCACTCTCAATATCGCCTGATAATTGAGTTGGATGAATACCAACAGTTGTCCAGATATTTTCATATTCATCAGTAATTGGCAGACATTCTCCGGCTTCTTCTAGCGTGCAGGCAACAGTGATTATTTTTTCTACATTCGCTTTTCTTGCACGCCCAATCACAGCCTTTCGGTCTTCCTTTTTAAAGTGGCTGAGATGACAATGGGTATCTATTAAATACATTAGACCAAATTCTTTTTACTAAGTGATGTGTGAAGAGAGTAACAAGTGATTACTATACCACCCAATGCGATAAGAACTAGAATAAATTTGATTAACCATCCTACTAGTGGGATAAGACATAAGATCGAAAATATTAAAGCCCCTAGTGCAAAAGCACCATAGAGTCTTCCAAACCCCTTCTTTTCTTTCACCTTAACAATCCTCCATCCAATTAGCATTGATACAAACACTTTCCCAAGCATAAGCAAAATTATCCAAAGCATAATTGTAATAAATGCAATTGGTATTCCAATAACGGTAATTAGCAAAATAACAAACACTATTGGTGTTACGATTACAGCAAGTAGTCCAACACCAAGACTTTTAAAAGGGGATTTATAAACCGCTTTAAAAACAGAAATTGAAAAGGCTCGGCAAGTTAACAGAACAACAAGGCCTAGCAATAAAGTTGCAAGCAAGCTATAAATCGACAGCCCTGCCAGTACTCCGCCCGCCATCCATCTGGCATCTTCTGCACTAACAGCTTTATCTATCTGGTTGAAAATAATCTCCCCTTCAACAACACCATCTTCAATCATTACTTCATTTGAACTCTTGTACTCAAGGTTGCCTATAATTTTTGCATTAGGACCAAATTTTAACTTCTCCACCCCATAAAGTTTTACATTTCCACTAATCTTTCCATCGATTCTGATAGTTTCACCAGCACCCATTAAATTCCCATTTATTTCACCCATCATAACCAGATTACCACTACCAAAAGTTACGTCTCCACCCACAAAACTATCCTGTGAAAGTGTCACATTTCCAGCGCCAACAAATAAGTCATCCTTAATGGTTGAGTTAATTGTCACATTTCCACCCCCAACGCGTAAATCATCACCAACTTCTCCATTAATAACCACATCTCCGCCACCAGCCGTTAAGTCCTGTGAAACATTTGCATTAATTCCCAGACCACCTCCAACGGCAATAAGATCACCATTTATATTCGCCTGAACCAGAACTTCGCCTCCAGCCAAATATACATCATCATTAACAACTTCGCTTACAAGAACTTCCTCTCCAGACTGAAAAGTTGTAGCAAAGACCGCGGTTGGCAGAATTAAAAGAGCTGTAAGTAGTATGAATATATACTTTTTCATAATATTGATATTAAGTTATTAAAATTATTTTATTATTGGGAACATATATAAAATCTTACCCTCTCCATGATCATAAAGCTCGTAACCGGGAGCTTCTCCATAGCCCTTTTCTTCCATATATTCGCTAAGCACTGGGTAAGCCTTCATTACACCAACCATCATTGAAAGCATATTTCTAAGTGGGAATTCTACTATCATTGCTTCAAACTTATCCACGGTCATAACTTTATATTCAAGCCCCCTTCCATCAATTTGCTCAGCTTGTTCTTCGCTTACAACTGAACCAACCCTACTCTTTAAATTATCTTTTAATACGACTTGTGGATCATCATAATAAATACCCAATCCTTTTGTACTTTCAATCCCATTTTCAAGAAGTCCATCATATATTTCATCAAAAACCGGTCCGGTTGTTGCATAGTCTCCAACAAAATCTTCATAGGCAAATATATAAGGACCAACCTCTCTCTCGCTTACTGTAATATTATTAAATACACCCATATAAGCCAAAAATCCAAGAATTAAAAGAGCAATTATTAATAAAATTGTTAGCACTTTCTTCATAATTTGGTTATTAATAGATATTACATAAGAGATTATAGCAAAAATGGAATAGTAAATAACATTGATTTTTTCCCTTAAAATCTGTATAAAACATAAGCAGTTCAGTTCACATATGCTCGGGTGGTGAAATTGGTATACACGCTGGTCTTAGGAACCAGT
>JAHIYT010000168.1 GCA_018814945.1 Patescibacteria group bacterium | reverse complement strand
CGATCTGCTGGCTCTACCTGTACATGTGGTAAGTATCCTATCACTCAGGTTTGCCTTATGGAACATCAGGAGAACAAGGCAAGACTTGAAGTAGGAAACTGTTGTGTTCAAAAGTTTTTCGGGGAAGATTATTCACCTGAATTTGAAAGACAGATTCAATACGTAAAAAATGGTAGCAATGCACTCAAGGAAAAAATGTCTGAATTTGACGGTACACATAAGGCAAACAAAGAAATTATTAATTCGCTACAAGCTCGACAAGAAACGTGGGGTTCATTTATGAAGAGCTTGGAAGATGCTGGAATCGGTGTTTTAACAGACGAAGAATTAACTAAATAACTTCCAATTCATCTCAAAAATCTGTTTTTGCATTTTGTAAAATTCCGGATGATAAATTCTTATTCCGGTTATGTTTTCATGCGAATCAAAAAGAAGAATATACCCATCATACAAAAAGCAAGTCGTTTCAAACATATATTTAGGAGGAAGTAAAATAGTTTGCCTATGGGAATCGGGATCTTTTTTTTGGAATTCACGGGCAGATTTTGTGTCTTGCATTAAAAGCCTTGTCCACACCTTCTTTTTTACACGTTCCTGAGTCCATTCTGCCTCGCGAACAGGGTCTAGTGCGCGGTAAAACTCATCCAAATGGATCCACACAAGAAGTTCTTTTGGTTTGATTCTTAATATATCTTCATACATTTCACGATAGCCCTCTTCACCTTTATAGTGGTTTACCTGCACATCGCTTATTCGCCCTTGTTCTTCCTTTAATTGGTTTACTACAGATTCAGCAATTCTGATCTTATCTCTTTCCTGGTACAGAATTTTATTAATATCATCTATCGCGTAATACGTATAAGAACTTTTCTTATATGTCGTGATCAAATTCCTTTCAAGAAGGCTATTTAAAACATCATACATAGATGTCCTCTTTATCTTAGTTAACCTTGCAAGCACAGAAGCGGGGGATGGGCCATATGTGTTTAGTACCGAATATACTTCTGCCTCCTTGTCACTAAAGCCCAATGAATGTAAATAGATCTTATACATACTTGATTAATTATGGAATTTTTTGTACCTTTTAAATCGTGGTAATTAACAGTTTTTACTTATTACTAAAATAAAATTAATAACCAAAAGTTTTATAAAAAGAACAATATCATGTTGTCGATGTTTTTCGACACATTAATTTTAACGTTTTTTCCTTTATAATACAAGCTTTTCATAGTCGTATGCTTGCAATGTCGAAAAAAACTGTTATATTATCAACCACTTGTGTTTATAAAATTTATCTTATTTCTAACCCTTACATACTATGAAAAAATTATTATTATTCTTCGGAATGATTTCCGTAATGCTTCTCAGTGCTTGCGCTACGCAAGATGTAATAGAAGAAGCTGCATCTGAATTACCAGATGTTATTAAAATTGGTTACATCGGTCCACTAAGCGGTAATGCAGCTGCATATGGTCAGGACGTAAAGGAAGGTATAGAACTATACTTTACACAAAACCCAAGCATCGATGGTAAAACAGTCGAAGTTATCTATGAAGATGGTAAATGTAATGGCCAAGACTCTGCTAACGCAGCTCAAAAGCTAATAACTGTCGACAAAGTCGCAGTAATTTTGGGTGGACAATGTTCCGGTGAAACACTCGCTGCTGCACCTATTGCTGAACAAAACCAAGTTGTAATGATTTCTTCTCTCTCATCTAGTCCAGACGTTACAACGGCAGGAGATTACATCTTCCGCAATTACCCATCTGATATGAAGGTCTCAGGAACATTGGTTGATGATTTGCTTGATAAAGATTATAAGGCGATCGCAATTCTTGCAGAACAAACAGATTACTCTCAGGCTTTCAGCCACGCCATTAAAGTCCACCTAGAAAGTCGTGAAGAGGGAGATAGATTAGTAGTACAAGAATCATATTCTGTTGATAACACTGACTTTAGAACATTACTTGCAAAAGTTCAGGAAGCTGAAGCAGACGTACTTATTAGTATCGCTCAAACTCCGGTTACAAACGGCTTTACTGTAAAGCAGGCTGCAGAACTTGGTTTGGATATCCAAATCTATGGTACAGATACTATCGACGGTGTTGATTTCTTCGATGCAGCAAAAGATGCAGCTGAAGGAGTAAAGATGGTTGTAGTTTCAGAAGACCCAAGTCGTAAAGGTTATAACGATTTTGTTGCTAACACTGAACCAGCTCAGGCAAGCCCTGTTTTCCCGGCTTTCGGTTATGATTCTGCAAACCTAGCAGCCAACGCTATTGCAGCAGTTGGTTACGATGCCACAGCGATCAAAGATTGGTTTTATAGCATGAAAAAATTCAAAGGTATTGCTAGTGATGTAAGTTTTGATGAAAACGGAGACAACTTAGTTGCCGCATCAATCAAAGTAGCAAAAAATGGTAAGTTTGTTTTAATAAACAACTAAAGGTTAAATGCAAATAATTCTCAATGGGATTATAATTGGCGGCATATATGCTTTAATTGCGCTTGGTTTTAATCTGATATTTTCTTCCGTTCGTTTTTACCACGTACTTTACGGAGTTCTAGCCATACTAGGGGTCTACATCACAAGATTCTTACAGCTAGATATCGGGATTAACTTCTTTATAAGCGCAATTATTGCAGCCTTTGCAATTGGTTTTATAAGCCTTCTATTCTGGCAGTTTCTATATAAGCCAATGGCTGATAAAAAGGCCTCAAGTCTAGTGCTTTTGGTACTCTCATTCGGTTCATTAATTGTCGTTCAAAATCTCATTGCTCTAATCTGGAAGAACAACACTTATTCACTTTCAATTACAGACACAATTAAAGAAGGCTACCATTTTTTCGGATTAACAATCACCTTCAATCAATTAGTAATACTAATCACATCGCTAATTCTGGTAATACTACTTGAACTTTTTCTACACAAAACCAAATATGGTCTGGGTATTCGGGCAATTGGAGACAATCCAGAACTAACTACAATACTCGGATTAAAAACGAACAAGATAATTCTAATAGTTTTTTTTATAGGTTCTTTTATTAGCTCACTCGGTGCAACACTAATCTCACTAGAAATAGGCGTACGTCCAATATACGGTTTAATGCTGGTCCTAAAAGCAATAATCGCTTCCATTATTGGTGGAATCGGCAGTATGCGAGGAGCACTTCTTGGTGGACTCTTACTCGGAATAGTAGAAAACATCGGAATCTATTTTTTAGGAGGTGGTTGGCAATCTACAACCGCTTTCGTACTACTCACAGTCTTCTTATTATTCAGACCTCAGGGGATTGTTGCTAAATATCAATTATCTAGATAAATGGACTACATATTACATTTATTAATCATCATTTGTATCTTCAGTATTCTGACTGTCAGTCTGAATTATATTGCGGGCTTCGCCGGTATTATTTCATTTAGCCACGCAACATTCTACGGTGTAGGCGCATATACCACGGCAATTCTAACGGTTGACCACGGGTTCTCATTTCTGCCAACGGTCGCTATGGGTATGGCAGTAACAGCACTTGTAGCATGGCTTGCCTCCTTCCCGATTCTTAAGCTAAAAACGGATGCACTGATGTTGGTTTCGTTCGGTTTTGCGATAATCGCTTATAATATTATGCTCAACTGGCAAAGTTTAACCAAGGGGCCACTTGGTATTAAAGGCGTGATGGCTCCTAGTATTTTTGGATTCAGTTTTTTTGAAAAACCTGTTTTCTTAGCCCTTGTTCTCTTGGTAGCACTGGTCACTTTCCTATTCTTCCGCCGTATTACCAAATCACCTTATGGAACCATTATAAAAGGCATTCGTGAAAATCCTATAGTAACTAGAGTTAACGGTCATAGTACCCTTAGATACCAACGTAGCGTGTTTGTTCTGGGTGCTGTTTTTGCATCTATTGCTGGTTCGCTTATGGCTTCTTATTTAACCTTTATAGAACCAAAGCTATTCGACTTAATGCCATCAGTGTTTCTAGTAATAATGATCATAGTCGGCGGCATGGCCAGTTTAAAAGGTTCAGTTTTAGGTGCTATAATTCTTCTTCTGATTCCCGAAATTCTTCGTTTTGTTGGAATACCTCACAGTATTTTGGGCGAAACACAGCAAATGATTTATGGCTTATTACTCGTTCTTATGATGACACTTCGGCCTAAAGGCCTAATCGGGGAATATAAGATTTAATTCGTAATTTTTAATTATTAATTT
>JAHIYT010000167.1 GCA_018814945.1 Patescibacteria group bacterium | reverse complement strand
TTTTTGATTATTTTATTGAAAGAATTGCAAAATAAATTGACGAGTACTGCTAAGTTCGTTATATTTTATCTGATATCCCTCAAAACCTATACAAGACTGTCTGTCTAATATATAATAGACAAGTTGTACAAAAACAAATAATACATAACCATTATAGTCATTATGTCCACCACGTATTTAGATAGGGAGGAGGCAAGTAAAATATTGAAGGTATCAACTAGAACAGTTGATAGATATATAAGAAAACATCGCTTTAAAACTAGAAAAAACGGTCGTCGTGTCCTTATTAAACGTAATGATGTAGATCAGATTATTAAAGAACATATTGGACATTTTGTGGACGTTAATTCGACAAACCTAGACATTAATTTAGACAATGAAAATGTCGATAATGGCGTGTCTAATGTGTCTAATATTAAGGTTGATAATTTAAAAGTTGAATCCATAAAAAGAGGTGAAAAAGAGGATGGAGTTTATAAGAATTTGTATGCTGAGGCCAAAAATGACCTTAAGGAAAAACAAGAAAGATTAGAAGCTGCTACCTACAGAGTCGGCCAATTGGAATCTCAGGTTAAGAATATGGTTCCATTACTCGATTATAATAGGAAGGAAAAAGAGCTTAAGGAAGCACATTTAGCTGTTGAGCAAAAAGCTATTGAGGGTGAACAGGCTGTTAAAAATATGGAGAAGAAATTGAGGGCCGAAAAAATTGCAAAATGGATCTATCTATCACTTGTAGGACTTCTTTTGGTTGCTGAACCAATCCTATTCCTACTTTGGGCGTTTGCTTAACATCATAAAAAATGATAATTACCAATTTTAAATTGTATGAATCTGCTACAGGTGACAAGGCAGTTGCTTTGGCGAAGATTCATGAAGAAGTTGCAAAGGAAACAGGTGCTAACATTCAGGTTTCTGTGCAGGCGATAGATTTGGCTAGAATAAGCCAAGAAGTTAGTATTCCAGTATTTGCTCAGCATATTGATCCAGTGAATTTTGGAAGTGGAACTGGGCATATTTTGCCTGAGAGCGTAAAAAATTCAGGGGCGGCTGGAACAATACTTAATCATTCCGAAAGACGTCTTAAACGCGAAGTTTTGGAGGCAAGTATCAAGAGAGCTAAGGAAATTGGCTTAACTACTGTCGTTTGTGCCGAGTCGCCAGAAGAAGGAGCGAGCTTTTTGGAATTTGATCCAGATTTTATTGCCGTTGAACCACCGGAATTGATTGGAGGTGATATTTCTGTTTCAACTTCTCAACCGGAAATTATTGAGCATGCGGCAAAATTAATTGGATCTGAAAAATTATTGGTAGGTGCCGGTGTGAAAAATGGAGTAGATGTAAAAACCTGCATTGAACTCGGAGCGAAAGGAGTATTACTTGCAAGTGGTGTTACAAAGGCGGAAGATCCGAAAGCTGTTCTCTTAGATCTTGCTAGTGGTCTCTAGTGCCATCATAAGATTGATCGAACTCGGAAAGAGCCATGTGTATTAACATTTCATGGTGAGTTTTATCGTTAACCCCTTCGACTTGTAGAGAACCATGTTGAGTTAATACATCTAACAACATCTCAAGCTCTTGAAAATTGGCACGCTTGTTTCCTACTGCATCTTTTAGGTTTACAAAGCACATTTGCCCCATTGGTTCACGCATTATAGATCTTAGCCCCTCAATTAGATTAGTTACATTTTGCCTAAAACTAGCGCCTTCATCGCATGTGATTCTATTTTGAGGGTGTAATAATTGTCTTGGTGGCATTATTGATCTCTACTTTGGGTTCTAAATGGTACTGTAGGATCCATATCAACATCTACCTCCCGATCATCAAATGCAGTAAAAAACACATCTTCTACATAACTTGCATCTCTTTGATCAACGGCTGTTAATATTGATGGGTGAACAAGCAATCCCCCGATAAGTCTGTATAAAATACCTCTGTTTTTAGTGGGGTCATCGCTTGCTTTTGCTGCCTGTTCAGCGATTTCCCTAGGGCAACCTGACACCAAAATATCATCTAAAAGTGAACGCACTTCTTGGACGGCGGTATCAAATGCTGCACTTCTTTCAATGTCAGTTGGTACATTGCTTGGGTGAATTAATCGCATGATATTGACTGTTATCCTGATATATATTTGGGAGAATCTACTTCTTCGTCCAGTTTTGTTGGGCGAGCAAAAAATTCTGCTCCTAGACTTTTACATAATTCTCTTATTTCCCTTGCGGTTTCCGGTGTAGGTTTGGTTGTTTTATTACAGAATCCATCTGCTTCGTGACGACCTTCGAAATCTTCTGATGAGGGCATAATTTATTAAGTTAATATTAAAAAAGGTGATAATTATAACACCTTGTAAATTTTTTGCAAGTATTTAACTAAATTAATATCACATTTTCTTCGCTCGCTTTTTCGACAGTGACGGATTGCTCTATTTTGTACTCTCCTACGCGTGTTCTTTGCAATGCGGAGAGATAGCCCCCAACACCCAGTTTGTCGCCTAAATCACGCGCTATTGAGCGAATGTAAGTTCCTTTACCACAAGCTATTCTGAGTGAGAGCTTTGGCCATTTATAATCCAATATTTCTATCTCACTGATGGTGACTGGCCGTGCTTCAAGCTTCACTTCTTTTCCCTCTCTGGCCAATTTATATGCTCGCTTGCCACCAATTTTTTTAGCGGAGAAGGGTGGTGGGGTTTGCATAATTTCACCCTCAAAATCTTTGAGTGCATCTTCAATTTTTGTAATTTGTAATTTGTTATTTGTAATTTGTGAGATTGCGCCTTCCGCATCGTCGGTTGTGCTCGTTGCACCAAATGTAATTTCGGCAATGTATTCTTTGCTTGTGTCTGTGATTTGTTGAGCGAGCTTTGTGGCTTTACCAAGGCATAAAACTAGTACGCCAGTAGCCAGTGGATCGAGTGTGCCAGTGTGCCCAACTTTTTTTACACCGAGTTTATTTCGGATTTTTGCGACTACATCGAAAGAGGTCCAGCCTGAAGGTTTGTTGATAATTATTAGTCCGTCCATCTATGAATGTTTACTAATTATTTCCCTTACAACTTCTCTTTCATCCCACGCCATTGGTCCATCATTCATGCTACGAGTGGTAAAGTTCCCCATTCCAGTTACGACTATTACATCACCTTCTTCTGCGCCTTTTATAGCGAATTCAATGGCTTCATATCTATCTTCTATCAGATGAAGATCCTCCTCTAATTTTTTTACCATCTTTGCTCCTTCGAGAACTGCCCCCATAATATCCATTGGATTTTCTGAGTATGGTTCTTCGTCAGTTACAATAGTGATATCAGTATACTCAGCAACTATACGACCCATATCTGGTCTTTTTGCTTTATCACGATCGCCACAACTGCCTATAATTCCAATCAGACGATTTGGGGTAGTTGGTTTTAGTGTTTTATACAAACGATCCAGTGCATCTGGAGTTAAAGCGAAGTCGACTATCACATCGAATCCTTTTGGACTTGCTATGCTTTCGAGTCTGCCCGGCACACCTTCGAATGATTCAATACCATTCTTAATTTGCTCGAGACTTAGTTTGCAATTGAGTGCTGCACCGCTAGCTGCCAGTGCGTTTTCGATGTTAAAACCACCTGGAACTGGTAGCTCAACACCGATGTTATCGTTTTCATAATGCAGTGAGAACTTGGAACCGTATTTGGAATAAGTGACTTTTTGAGCCTGAAGATCACCCTGTTCAATACCATATGAGATTTTTACCGGACATCCGATGTCAATAAATTCATTATAAAAACGGTCATCGGTATTTAAAACGAAAGCATGACGGTGTGGGATATCTTTTATCCATTTTGACTCCCCTTTTTTGCAGTTTTTGGAGACGGTATAGAATAAAATTTTCTTTGCATCAGCATATTTTTGCATCGTTCCGTGGTAGTCCAAGTGTTCGTGGGTTATGTTTGTCATTGCGGAGATGGTGAATGGAATACCCCACAGGCGAGACTGATGTAATGCGTGAGAAGAGGCTTCAATTACAGCATACTCCACGCCTCTTTTAGAACATTCTTTAAGGAATTTTTGAGTAAGAAATGGTGAAAGTGTGGTTTTTTTCGACTTATTTGGTTTTACTTTTCCATTGATAGAGAGTGAGACAGTAGAAATCATTGCCACCTTACGACCTGCTGAACTCAAGATATGTTCCAGCATGTGAGTGGTGGTTGTTTTACCATTTGTTCCGGTTATTCCAATTACAACCATTTTGCGGCCAGGAAAACCATAACGCGCTGCTGCAATAAAACCCTTCAGTCTATGCCAAAACATGCGGATGGGATTGTCGTAGCTGATGATTTTACGTAAGTAATTTAACATAAAAAAATATTTCTGATTTGTGAATTCTGATTTCAGATTCGATTTTACATGCTACATTTCAGAATCTAGAATGGGAATCACAAATCTGAAATCCGAAATCAGAAATTTAAGGAGCGAGTTTCATTATACTATAGATTGAAAGTCTTTTTCGATTTGTTTTTTTAGTTGTTCGAGATCTGTAAATTGTTTTGGAGATCTGATTTTTTTATCCACTTCGAATCTGACGAATTCTCCATAAATTTTGCGAGAGAAGTTTAATATGTGAATTTCTAAGACGTTGCCCCTGTGATGCATTTTTGGTCCAAAATATAGGGCTCCAATATACTCTTTTCCTTTTACCCAGATGGTGCATTTGTACACTCCAGGCTTGTAGGAGAAAGTGCCGACATTTAAATTAACGGTCGGGAAACCAATCTTTTGACCTGTTTTGGAGCCGGGTTTTACTTTTCGCTTAATCCACATGGCTTAATTGTAAATGACAAATGGCAAATGACAAATGACAATTTGTAATTTGGAATTAGTTAGACTAAAATAAAACTACAAATAACACCTCCAAAATGAATAGAAAAATCCCAGCCACAATGGCTACACAGCATCCTGATAATGCCAAGGAAGCTTATTTTCTGGGTAAAAAGTTTATCAACACTTTGGATGAAGTAGAAGAATGTTACCGCATGTTTGATGAATTAAAATGTACGGAATATATGTGGGATTGGGAGGGGAAATTCGTGGATGAAGCGGTTGTTGAGAAGTTATTTCAGAGGTATTACAAACTATTTCAAAAAAAGAAGTTGGGTAAAGACATATTTTTAACTTTTAGAATTCCAAATACGGATGAGGAAAGTGGCTACAGACTTGCCAGAGCTTTTATGTCTATTCTGACTGCGGATGATGTTGCACATGAAGTTGGAATGCATACTCCACCAATTTTTGAAGTGATATTACCCATGACAAAAAGTGCAGATCAACTTCTTAGAATTAAGAAAACTTTCCATGAAGTTGAAAATTTTAAAAGACAGGCGTTCAATACACGCAGAAAGGATGAGCATGAGTTTCATGTTATTCCGCTTTTTGAAGGATGTGAACACTTGTTAAATGTAGATAAAGTTCTTAGTGAATATATTGAAGCGTGCAAAAAAGAATTTGGCAAAAAACCGCCTTATATGAGGCCTTTTATGGCTAGATCTGACCCTGCACTTAATGCTGGACTTATTCCCGCTGTACTTTCAACAAAGGTGGCACTTCAAAAATTTAATGAAGTTGAGAAGAAATATGGCGTTCCTATGTATCCAATTATAGGACCTGGATGCCTGCCGTTTAGAGGCGGTGTAAATCCTGAAACTATTAAGGATACAATTAAAGAATATAGCGGTATTAGAACTATTACCATTCAGTCTGCTTTTCGTTATGACTACCCATTAGATCAAGTAAAAAAAGCGATTAAACTAATTGAAACGGAACTACCTAAGTTAAAATTTACCCCGCTTACAAAAAAGGAAATTGAAGATATTAAATGGATAAATAAAACGTTTGGTGATTATTATAAAAATACCGTCGAAAAAGCTGCATCTTTAATTAATGAAATAGCAAGTAAGGTGCCCGGAAGAAGGGAGAGAATGTTACATATTGGGCTTTTTGGTTATAGTAGAGGTGTGGGGAAAGTAAGCTTACCAAGAGCTATTAAATTTACTGGGGCACTTTATTCAATTGGAGTCCCACCTGAATTTATTGGTAGCGGTAGAGGTATTAGAGATGCTATGAGGTATGGGAAATTAAAAACTATTGAAAAACATTATTTGAATTTAAGAGCAGATTTTATTCACGCCGGTAAATATTTAAATAAGGAGAATTTGAGTGAATTGGCTAAAAAATATCCGGTTTTTAAAGAGGTTGAGAGGGATGTTCAGGAAATGGAAAATTATTTGGGAGTGGAACTTGGACCTCTTAAAAC
>JAHIYT010000166.1 GCA_018814945.1 Patescibacteria group bacterium | reverse complement strand
TCTAAACTTAGGTGTACTTCTTTTTCTTTCAGGTTTTTTATCCTCTTTTGGAGCTTCCTCTTCTGGGGCGATAGCATCATCTTCTTTTTCTTCATCCGATGATTCGAATGGATTAAAACATTCACCAATACCAGACCATGTTTCCTTATCGAGCAAACATCTTGAAAGATCCATTCTCTTTTTTGCTATCCATGTCATTCTTGGACTATTTGGATTACCATCATCCATTGGGACTTCTTTGGCACACTGAAGACCTCCTATACCCAATCCTGTAAGCAAAAACCCTATGGCTGCCGCTTTGATCATGCCGTTGCTTTTTGGTTTATTGCGCATAATAAAATTACAAAAAGGTTATTATTATATCAAGTTAATTGATTTTGTCAAGGGAATCCGGGTAAAATAAAAAAACTCTACGATTTAATCAAGACTTCTTTCTATCTTTTCAACCTTGAATACTTCTAATACATCCCCTACCTCAACTGGTTTTGGAGTTTTAATCTTAATACCACAATCAGAACCTTTTTCCAGCTCTGTAACGTCTTCCTTTACGTGTTTAAGAGCCTCCAGCTCTGTTTCAAATAGCAACTCCCCATCACGCTTAACCCTAACCATAGATTTAGATTCCACTTTTCCCTTTTTAACCGTGCCACCGGCGATAAGCCATGTCTTTTTATTAAGGAAAATTTCTTTGATTTGAATCTCACCCAATTCGATCACATTAATTTCAGGCTCAAGCATTCCGGATAAAATTGCTTTAATATCTTCAATCAATTTATAAATGATTGTGTATTCTTTGATGTCTATGTGCTCTTTTTCGGCAAGTTTTTGTACATGGACTGAAGCTTTTACATGAAACCCAAGAAGAAGTGCTTGGCTGGCTGAAGCCATAATTACATCTGTGTCGGTAATATTACCTACACCAAAGTGAATTACCTTAGCAGCAACATCTGTTGTTTTAATTTTATGTAATGCCTGCATAATTGCCTCAAGAGAACCTTTTGTATCGGCTTTAAGTACAATTTTAAGGAAGCTGATTTCACCTGTATTGATTTGAGAAACAATTCTTTCAACCATAGATCCGCTCATCCTGTCTTCTTTTGCCTGCATAATCTTTTCTAATTCTTCAGCTCTTGCTTTGGCTACTTTTTCAACCTTGAATGCTTGTATAATTTCACCAGCCTGAGGAACTTTAGCAAGTCCTGAAATACGAACCGCCGCAGATGGCGGAGCTTTTTTAACATTTTTACCGGTGTGGTCGTACATGGCTTTTACGCGCCCAAGAGAAGTGCCTACAACAATTGTGTCTCCAACACTTAATGTTCCTGTATTTATGAGAATAGTAGCTACGGGACCGAGCGATTTATCTAGATTTGACTCAACCACAGTACCAACCGCTAAGCGTTTTGGATTTGCCTTTAAATCTTCCATTTCAGCAACAAGAAGAATCATATCAAGGAGATTATCCATTCCTTCGCCTGTAATTGCGGAAACTGGGGCCATAATTGTTTTTCCACCCCAATCTTCTGATTGTAAACCATGCTCCACAAGTTCACTCTTAACTTTTTCAATATTGGCATTTGGCTTATCTACTTTGTTGATTGCGACGATAATTGGAATTCCCGCTTCTTTTGCATGATTAATAGCTTCAACCGTTTGGGGTTTTACACCTTCATCGGCAGCAACTACTAAGATTGCGATATCGGTTGCCTTTGCTCCGCGAGCACGCATAGAAGTAAAAGCCTCATGACCTGGGGTATCTAGGAAGGTGATTAATTGACCTTTCTTTTCTACTTGATAGGCGCCTATGTGCTGGGTTATTCCACCTGCTTCTGTTGCCACCACATTTGCCTTACGAATGTAATCGAGAATTTTAGTTTTACCATGATCAACATGCCCCATAATACTAACAATTGGCGGACGGG
The DNA here is from genome assembly GCA_018814945.1 of Patescibacteria group bacterium. GTDB lineage: Bacteria > Patescibacteriota > Gracilibacteria > UM-FILTER-43-11 > UM-FILTER-43-11 > JAHIYT01. The sequence goes on along the minus strand of JAHIYT010000166.1, from coordinate 3,537 downwards.
TTTTTAGTTTGGACTTTTCATCTTTTAAGAGTGTTGCCATGTCACCTTCAAGCAAGTCTTCGATTGATGCTTCTTCTTCCTTCATCTTTACATCAACACCTAATTCTGTGGCTATAATTGCAGCTGTGTCGTAATCGAGCTTTTGATTAATTGTTGCCATTATTCCGTTTTTCAAAAGTGTTGAAATAACATCTGCAACCGGAAGGCCGCATTTTTCTGAAAATTCTTTTAGGCTGATAATAGATGGAATTTCTACAATTCCAACCTTTGCCTTAATCTGAGGCTGAGCTTTTGGTCCGCGTTTTTGACTAATTGCCCTATGCTTCTTTTGAGCCTTGAAATGTTCACGATCCATTTCCTTTTCAATCTCGATTTCTTCAGTGGCTATCTTATCTATACCTTCATCTTCATAGCTAACCTTAGCAATTCTAATTTTACGACCAGGGTGGCGTTGCATTGTTTCAAGTATTTGCTCTTCTTCTGGTTTTTTACCCTTTCTTTTCTTCTTCTTACTCTTGTAGTAGGTTTTTGGAAGGTCATCTGTTGTAGATTTGCTTTCATCTTTTGCTCCAAGCTCGATACGCCTAGAAACTGCTAACGACTTTCCTCCATCGGATTCAGCTCTTGGGGTGTTTTTTGGAATATATTTTCTATCTGCTCTTCTTTTCTCTTCGGCTTTTCTATTCTCTTCAGCCTCTTCTTTTATTTGCTCTCCTTTTTTTACAATTACAAATGCAACTTTTTTCTTTCTTTCCTTTTTCTCTTCTTTTTCTGCCTTTTCCTCTTCTTTTGGTTCCTCACTTTCTTCTGGCTTCTCTTCTTTTATATTCTTTACTTCTCCGTCTTTACCAATAACAGCTACCTTACGAGCTTTTAAAGTAGGTTTCACCTTTCCTTTCAGAAAGCGAATAATACCAACAGCAAGTGGATCTTCGACTTCGTGGGCTGTTGGGCTTATTCCAAAATTTGTTTTAGCAAGTTCCCGACGCAGTTCTTGCGTCGTAATTTGGAGCTCCCTTGCTATTTCATTTAAATGCATAGGTATACTTGCTTATGTGGTGAATAAGCAGGGAAAGAGTAGCACTTGAGCATACCTATTGTAAAGTACAAATGGCGATGACAATGACTATGGCTAATGACTAGATTGCCATTGTCATTGTCATTATTGGATTGAATCTGCCATTAGATCAATAGTTTCCTTTAATTCTTCAGGCCCTTCAACTACGTAAACAGAATCGTTGTCGCGATCACGTACAACAAAGTACTCTTCAGAACCACTTTTCGGCTCCTCATCTAAGATGCTAACCGTAATAACTGCGTCGCTTAGCACTTCGATTTCATCATCACTAAAGCCTACTATCCATCTGGTGTTATTAATTGCACCAAAACTGCGATAGTACCAGTTTTTTGGATATTCTAGAGAAAAGTCTTTGTGAGAATTTTCATAAAGGCGCATATCACCGCTTACTTCACGTTCCATATCTTCGCTTTCAGCTTTTATAACCACTTTATTTAAATCGCTTTGTAAATTTTCTCCGCTAATCATTTCCCAATCACGGCCGTCACCTTCTTCAAAACTCGCCTTTTCTATAAAATTGAATTCATTTGCAGATGGTGCGAAGCTATATAGTTTTTTGTATTTCAATTCCTCAATTTCATACACAACTGAGACTAGATTCTCAGTTTCTGTAATTTCGTACTGAAGAACGATAGCATCATCTACTGAAAGAATTTGATCTTGATACTTTTCTATTGTAGATATTAGGGCGTCTGTATCAAGTTCTGTTGATTTTTCTTCGGCTTCATTGCTTCTTAGATCGTTTCCATTTTCTACACATTTGTAAATGGATGGGCATCCTGTTCGACTATATTCAGATATTCTGTAATCTTTGCAATCAATTGGAGGAGCTATAAATGGACAGTTTTGATCAGATCCTTCCGAATTGAGTGATACACAAGTTCCCTCCGCGTTTTCTTCTCCGCTTTCGAGTTCACAGACGTAGTTTTCTAAACATTGAATACCTTCTTCACCACCACACTTTTCCCCTTTTTGGACTGATATGTAGATTAGCTCAAAGCTCTCTAATATTTCATAAAAATAATCCTTCTCTGCATCCACGCTATTTTTGTTCTCATTGAATGTGATTAGATATATCTTCTTTTTTGGAGGATTTGGTACATACATTTTAATAGTAGAACCGTCTATGTAACGAAGTGATCTTTGGCTTGCAATTGTAACGGGGGTCCCGTCATTTCCTTCTTTTGATGATGCAAAGCTATCCAGATCAGTTTTATCATTATAAACATCTATTCCTACCCATATTTCGCCATCTTTTGAAAGGGAAATACCGCCTGTCTCCAAATCCGCCTCCCATATACTTGGGTATTCGAATCTAAATCCATAAAGCCGACTTTCGTATTCTTGCAATTCACCTGAGAGCTCTCCATCTTCCAGCTCTATATCTGTAACACTGAGCACTCTTTCGGCATCTCCGATTATTTCTGCATCAACACCTTGAATTATCACTCTCTTTTCCAGATATTTATTTAAGTCATAGAGTTGACTTTGAATAATAACAAGTTCTTCATCGGTTCTTATCTGGTGTGTTCCTTGCTGGTGAATATCAAGTTCTAACGGTTCAATTATTCCATTATATGTATAAACGAATTCCTCTCCATTTTGAACTTCTGATATGCGATCTTCGAGTGAAGGAGGGGTGTTGCCGCAACTCGATAGGGCAAAGGAAAAGACAAGAACAAGGGCTATATTTAATAACTTTTTCATAACTCTAAATTTAAAGTACTGAGATTATACCTCTATTTAATTTCCAATGTCCAATGTCCAATGTCCAATGTCCAATGAATTTTTAATTTCCAATTTTTAATTTTCACTATACTATTTAGTGCGTAAGTAATATGAAAAGTATGTTTATAGCTTTTGAGGGGTTGGATGGTTCAGGGTCATCAACTCATTCTAAATTATTGGCGGAAAAATTGGAGAGAGAAAGGCGTGCCACACTGCACACGAAAGAGCCAACAGGTAATACCCATGTGGGCAAGTTGATAAGGGAAATTTTGCAACATAGATGGGAGGCTTCTCCTGAAGGTTTGCAATTACTTTTTTCGGCAGACAGAGCTGAGCACTTAAAAAATGAAATTGAACCGGCACTTAAGAACGGACAAATAGTGATTACAGATCGTTATTTCTTCTCAACATTAGCTTATGGAGCGCTGGAAGTTGATTACAATTGGTTAAAAGAGCTTAGCAAACACTTTAGAATTCCAGATATTACTTTTTTAAGTAAATGTGATCCTGAAGAGTGTATTAAACGAATTATTGGCAGAGGTAGTGAGTTTGAACTATTTGAGAAAAAAAATAAATTGGAGAAAATTTGGAAAAATTATGAAAAAATTGCCGAAGAATATGACAATTTTCATATTATTGATACCAGCAAAAGTATTGATGAATGTGATGAGGAAATTTGGGAAGTGGTATCTGAAAGACTGCATTAGATCCCAGAACTCAGATCTCAGAAC